>JAGOHT010000007.1 GCA_017996055.1 Alphaproteobacteria bacterium | reverse complement strand
GAGTATGGGTGGCTGCGTGAACCAGTGGAATCATTGCCGATGATGAATGTGTTCGATTAAATCTTGGCCTCGGCATTGATGACCATTCGTCAGCCGGTAGAATCTTATATTGAGCTCGAGACGGCTTTTGATGAAAAAACGTTAGCGACACGTGATGGATCGCTGGTTTCTTACATCAAAGTTATGGGGGCACGGCAGATCATCGGTGACGCCGAATATCGCTGGCTTATTGATCAGGTGAGTGTCAAGCTTGGTTCGCGGTTTGATCGCAAAGGCCATGCTCTCCAGTTTTACTTTATGCGCGACCCAGAGGCAGTAGGGGTTGAGCTTGATCGTGCCATGCGTCCGAACCGCTCGGCAGCGCGCTCTGTTGGCCTGGAACTTGACGATCTCCTGAATGAGCGTAAGCGTAATTTAGCGCGATATTTGGTTCTTGAGGATATTTACATCGTTTGTTGGACGCGGCCATCAGCCTTGACCCAGGCTGAAATGAAGAAGACGATGGAAGAGCGCCGCAAGCGTAAGTGGCTCAATGCCAAAACAGCGCAATTCCCATTTGCTGGCTTGGAAGCGCTCGGCACAAGGCATAATAGTTTTACAAGTTCTATGGTTTCCGCCATGGATGAGCTTGGGATTAAGTGCAAGCTTGTCACAGCGCATGACGCTATGAATGCCGTGCGAACCTCCATGTATCCCAATGCGCGTCATGACGGTTGGAAGCCAGTTCTACCTGGTGATCGGCTGACGATGCGGCCGACCAAAAAGAAAAAGGACTACTCAGATCTTCTCTGGCCCCCGATCCGACAGCAACTGTGTATTGGTGATGCTAAGGTCTTGAGCAGTACAACTGTCAAGATTGGTAATTACAATTGGGCTCCGGTGGATCTGACTTTGGCGCCCGCCGAGCCGTCGCCGTTTCCGCAGCTTTTGGCGCGATTGATTGATTCGGATACACCGTTTCGCATCTCATTCTTAATTGAGAGTGGTGGTGCGGACGGTATCGGGATGAAGGGCTTCCTCGCTGGGGTCATGGCCTTCTCCAATGATGTCAACCGGCAGATTAAAACATCGATCGAAACGCTACGGGCGTTGTCGCAGAACGAAGCCGTGGTCAAACTGCGCGTCTCGCTTGCCACTTTTGCTCCGCAGGACAATGTCAAACTTCTGGAGACGCGTACAGCCGCTTTGGTGCAGGCGCTGGAATCCTGGGGCTATTGCCAGGCTTCGTCTGCTGTTGGTGATCCCCTTGAGGGCACCATGTCTTCGGCACTCGGCGTTGCATGTGCCTCGACCGCGCCGGCGGTCATTGTGCCTTTGCGGGAAGTTGCAAAACTCTTGCCGTGGCAACGCGCGTCCTCACCTTTCGAGGAAGGGTCGGTGCTTTTCCGTACTGCCGACGGGCGGATGTGGCCCTATCAGCCTGGGTCGTCGCTAACCACGACCTGGTTCGATTTGATTTTCGCGCAGCCTGGCGCCGGTAAATCCGTGCTGATGAATGCGCTCAATCTTGGTACCTGTCTGTCCGCGGGCACGTCCAAGCTGCCCTTTATCGCGATTATGGATATCGGTCCCTCTTCGGGCGGTCTGATCTCGCTGTTGAAGGACGCGCTACCGCCTGAACGACGCTATGAGGCGACGCACTTTAAGCTGCGCATGACGCCTGACTATGCGATTAACCCGTTCGATACGCAGTTAGGCTGCCGTTATCCCTTGCCTGATGAGCGCGCTTATCTTGCCGAACTGCTCACACTGCTCTGCACACCGCCTGGGCAAGCGACGCCTTATGATGGCATGGTGCAGCTCGTCGGTTTGTGTATCGACGAGATGTTCAGGTGGCGCGATGAGAAGGGGGCCAATACCGAAGCACGCCCCTATCTCAAGCGTATCGAGCCTGATATCGACGAATGTATCGCCAAACACGATATCCATCTTCAGCCCGATCCTTTCTGGTGGGAAGTGGTTGACGAACTGCATGATCGTGGACTGCATCACGAGGCGACGCTGGCGCAGCGCCATGCGGTGCCTACGCTGGTCGATGCGGTGACGGCCGCTCGCCGTCCGCAAATCCGCGCGCTCTTGGAAGAGACCCAGATCGGGTCTTCGGCGGAAAGCGTCATTCACGCTTTTGAGCGCATGGTTGCCTCAGCGATTCGTGAATTTCCGATTCTCGCATCGATAACCCGCTTCGATATTGGTGCCAGTCGTGTGACTGCTGTCGACTTGCAGGATGTCGCGCCACAAGGTGACGAAATTGCGGACCGGCAGACCGCGATTATGTATATGTTGGCGCGCCATGCCCTCATCCGCCAATGGTGGATCGGGCCGGAGTCGCTCAAGAATATGCCGGAACGCTATCGTCCTTATCACGAGGGGCGGATCCGCGAGATTCGCGAGACGCCAAAGCGTATTTCTTTTGACGAGTTCCATCGTACCAGTAAGACGCCTGCCGTGCGAAACCAGGTTATACGTGACGTCCGCGAAGGCCGTAAGTGGGGCGTCCAGGTGGTGTTGGCCTCTCAGCTGCTCGACGACTTCTCCAAGGACATGGTCGATCTTGCGACCGGCGTTTGGATTTGCGGTGCCGCCGTGAGTGACCGTGCAATTGCGGCGACGGCCGAGCGTTTCGGCCTTTCCGATACGGCGCGTTGGGTTATGCGCTACCGTTTGACCGGTCCGCGCCCCTCCGGTGCGCCGTCTCTGCTCATTCTAGGCACCAATGAAGGCCGCTATGAGCAACATCTGATTAATACTTTGGGGCCCATTGAGCTTTGGGCGCTGAATACATCAGCGGAAGACGTCGCCATGCGGAATAAGCTTTATACCAAGCTGGGGGCCGCGCGGGCGCGGCGGTTGTTAGCCATGTTCTTCCAGGGCGGCAGCGCGCGTCAGGAAATTCGGCGGCGTATCGTGGCGCGTACCGAGGGCGGAGATACCAACGATGCTACCAGCTCGACTTCGGCAGTGATTGAGGAGATTATTGAAGAAATCTCTGCTTATGCCCTGGCGGAGCAGAAACAAGCCGCCGGTATGTAAGACGCCCTGCAACTATATCCTGTTTGCCTGTGCGGTTCAAAATAGGGTATGAATAGTGCAGCGTCCGTATGGGGTTATAGGCCATGAGCCAGAGAAATATGCTAGACGATCAGCCGATGATATCCTTCGGGGTACTCATAGCGGCTGTCATATTTCTTTTCTGGGTGATGTGGCGGCTCTATGAAATGGAAATTCTGGCGGTCTTGCGTTATGTCCGCCTGCTAGAACTTTACATTATCAACATCATTTCGTTTGGCGACTATAATGGTCTGATTGATATCGTGAAGCCCGCCTGGCTGGGTGGTTCGAGTGACCCCTATAATGAGATCTTTACTCGCGCAAAATTTTTAGCGACGACCGAAGCGATTGCCAAATATATCCGCTGGCCGGCAGCAGCCATCCTATTCCTGTGGGGCATCTATTCGATGTTCTTCAGCCCACGCGGCAAACTGAAAAATGAATATTCCCTTGAAGGGCTGATTAAGGTGCAGGCGAAGATCTGGCCGATCATTCAGCCCATCGTAAACTTTAATCCCGGCAAATCGAGCGCGCGAGCCGCAGGCGATGCGGTGCCAACCAATCTGCCGCTGTTCGCAGAGGCGCTATCACCCGAGGAGTGGCTGGCCTATCATAATATTAATCTTGTGAATGGCCTTCCCGAACGGGAAGCGGTCCGGAAAGCTCTCATCGCGCAGCTGGGGCCGCGCTGGACCGGTGTCGAAAATCTGCCGCCCTATCAGCGGGCGCTGTTTGCCGCCTTTGCGATGAAAGGCGCGCAGAAGCGCGTGGAGAGCGATGATTTGCTGGGCGAGATTGCTTTGTGCTGGTCGGCAGAATCCGGGTTCAAGATTTCACTCACCGTGGCTAAGAAAGTCGACTCTATTATCGCAGATCCGGAAATCGGCGGTAAGGCGCTGGCCATTGCGCAGAATTTTGCCTATCGCACGACAGCCTTGCTGGGGGTTTTGCGCTGGGGACGGTCAATGGGCGGTGTGTTGGCACCAGCAGCTTTCATTTGGCTGCGCGGTGAAGATCGGGCGCTGTGGTATCCTCTAAACAATTTGGGGCGTCGCTCTTATCACAGCGAGGCGGCTGGCGCGATGGCGCATTTCATGGCGGAACTTGCAGCCAAGAAGCCGCTGCCGATTCCGCGTGTTGAGACCGCGCTCATCACTATCAACCAATATCTGGCCAATAACCAGGTGCAGATTCCAGCCCGTATCACCGGTGAAAAGCGCAAATCGGGGGCGGCATGACGGTGAATAATCTCCAGGTTATTTTCCCTAACCCGCGCCATGATGTGCGCGCCAAGGTGGTTGATCATACTTTGGTTGCCACTTTTCGCACCAGCAACCCACCCACCGTTTGGCGGATGGATCTCGAAAAAAATCATAGCTTTGCCGTCGCCATTCAAAAGCGCTCGACGGATTGGGAGCTTGGCGTGATGTCGCCGAAGGGTGAATTCACTGTCGTGGCGCGCTTTGATGATCGTGCTGCCGTGGACGAGGCGATGGCCGAGGTTGAAACGGCGATGTTCAGCAATCCAAATAGCACGGGTATCAAGGTCTGGCGCTTGAGCGCGATGACAGCGGCTATGGTCTTCCTGATTTTGTTCGGTTATCTAGTCATCCGTTGGTTGGAACCTGCGGCTCCAACGCCGCCGCCCAGGATGGCCGGAACGGAGCGGTCGCTATTTGTGCCCACCCCGATGATTAAGGGCGTGGCGCAGGATGCCGACGCTGTTTTGGGTAAGGAGTAGATGGCATGACGCTCGTAACCCAATATGCTCTTACCGAAGCCGAACGCGTCCGCGACATAAGGCCGCCGTCACGGCGTATCGCCGCGGCGCTCACCGACACCGATATGATCGGCATCCAGTTCATGCTCTATGGGCTGCTGGTTGGCGTGACACCGAAGGCTTATCTTTTTGCCGATCTTTTCCTGCTGCTTGCTGGGCTACAGTGGTGGTGGATGATGGTGTCCGGTCGCAAGCTGTCGCTGAAAATGCCGGCTTTCGTCAAGGGCATGACCGACCCGAACAATCCCATCCCTGGCAAGGGAACACCTGGGAAACCGGAAGGGATTTTTTATCTCGGTAAAGATCAGGAAAACGGCAGCGAATTATGGATCAGCAATAACGATGCACGTACGCACTTGCTTTATCTCGGCACGACCGGTTCGGGTAAGACCGAAGGTTTGAAGTCGATGGTGGCGAACGCGCTGTGCTGGGGCTCTGGCTATTCTTATACGGACGGTAAGGCCGATACCGATTTGTGGGCGTCGCTCTATGCGATGGCGCGGCGCTTCGGGCGCGACGATGATTTGCTGATTTTAAACTATATGACCGCGAACTCTGATGCCGGTGCGGTCTCGAATACGATGAATCCGTTCTCCAACGGTTCGGCCTCTTATTTGACCAACATGATTGTCAGCCTGATGCCCGATGCGGGCGGCGACAACGCGATGTGGAAAGAACGTGCGGTCGCGCTGATGAGCGCGTTAATGCCCGCGATGACCTGGAAGCGCGATAAGCAGGGCTTGCTGCTTGATGTCGGTGTTGTACGCGACCATCTTGAATTGGGGCCGATTATTCGCCTGTCGCGCGACCGCGATTTGCCGGAGCGTATTATTCGTGGCCTGCAGGGTTATCTCCAAACCCTGCCGGGCTTTGTCGATGAAGCCTTTGATGATGAAGGCAACGAAAAGCCACCATCGCCAGATCAGCCAATGTATGACCTGCAGGTCGCGCGGCAACAACATGGTTACCTGTCGATGCAATTCACGCGTTCGCTGCAATCGCTGGCGGACGAATATGGTTACATCTTCAAGGCTCAGCTCGCCGATATCGACGTGCTCGATGTCGTGCTCAACCGCCGCATCATGGTGGTGCTGATTCCGGCGCTGGAAAAGTCCGGCGACGAAGCGGCGAACCTCGGTAAAATCGTCGCCGCCAGTATCAAGGGCATGATGGGCGCAACGCTCGGCAACACCGTGGAGGGTTCGTGGGAAACTGCGATTGAGAGCAAACAGACGCGGTCCAGCTCGTCCTTCATGACGGTATTCGACGAGGTCGGTTACTATACGGCGCAAGGTATGGCGGTTATGGCGGCGCAGGCGCGCTCCTTGGGATTCTGCCTGGTCTTCGCGGCGCAGGATTTGCCAGCGATGGAAAAGCGCGTGAAGGCGGAAGCACGGTCCATTCTCGGTAACTGTAACGTCAAGATTTTCGGCAAGCTGGAAGATCCGACCGATACTAAGGACTTCCTGGATAAGCATGCCGGGTTCATGACTGTGTTTGAATCGAACTCCTTTAGCGCGCCGACCGATACCGTTTCCAGTATGTTCATGACCGCGCCGTATTACGATAAGCGCGATGCTTCGATGCGTATGGCGCAACGCGTGAGCTATGACCATCTGCGTTCACAAAAAGAAGGTCAGGCGTATATCTTCTTCGGCTGGGAGCTTGTGACGGCGCGTATGTTCCGCGCGGTGCCGGAAAAGGTGCGGGCTTTGCGTGTGCAACGTTTGCTGCCGGTGCCGCCCAATAGCACCTCGACCCTGGCGCGCGACAAGGCAATGCAGGATGTCACGGCGAAGCTGCTAGACCCGAAATGGACGGCCAAGGCGGTGGCGACGGCCGCGCCGACCGGCGAATTGGCGGCCTTGGTGGAGGCCACGAACATCGCGCATCCCAAAGCAGGAGATGATGGGCTCAAGCTGGGTGTTGCGTCGCTGGTAAAGTTTATCAAAACTGCGCCGTCTGAGGTCTTTCTGGAAGAACCAGCCGAAGCGGCAGCACCTGCGCTGGCGGCTAAGGGCACGGGTTCGCTCACGGCAGTGGTGGCGGATCGCGCCCCGGCAGGCTTGCGCCCGGGCGATGAAATGGCGTTGGCGAGCGACGGGCTTGACGATGCAGCACCGACAGCAGCTGCCGCTGCAGCAAAGGCTGCGAGCGATCGGTTGGGGCTGCAATCGGCGGATGCTTTGGCGCTTGCACCAGAGCAGAACGAGTTTGACGATATCGATCTCAGCCTGCCGGAAGAGCTGATGCATCTGGCGCAGGATGGGGCCAAGAAACTCCATGATGGGCTGTTTGGTGCGGATACCGGCGGCGATGCGGAATAGATTGGTAAGTTGACTTTTCTTTAGCAGAGTTCTGTCAGATTAGATTGCCACCACAACCTTATAGGTTTTGCCATGCGCACTTTCTCCCTCGCTTGTGTCCTTGTTCTAGCACTTCCGACATTTGCGTTAGCGAAAGACCTCCCAGGTCCGCGCATCAAGAATGAGCCGCCGTTTAACGCGGGTAACATTATGTCGGCTGGAGGCATATCCTGCCCGAAGTCTTATGCACGTACGCAGCTCGCGACCGACAAGCGTGCCATTGTTGCCGATGTTAAAGAGTGCGTTCGGATGAATTTCGGCATGGAAAAGGATATTGGTTTGGCCTTCGGCAGCGGGGATTATAGCGAGTGCGTTATCCCTTCAACCTATGATGCGGCGCCGCCCGCCAATAATCCGGTTTGGCCGGTTTGTTGTGCGGTCGAAATACCTGACGGTAATTATCGCATGAGCTGCCGCGTCTATTTCACGCCGAAGCAATAATCATCTCTATCTTCAAGATGTCTCGTGACTGAGTGCGTGCTGTTCCTATCGCGCGCTCAGGTCTTCCAGAGTTTTCTCCTGCGCATCTAGTTTTGCTTTCAGCGCAATATTCTGCTGCCGTAGTTCCTTGATGGCCTCTATCATTGGGGCGATGAGGTTACCATATTGTACACCCAGGCGGTCACCCTGCGTCGTATGGACGAGCTCCGGATATACCTTCTGCACTTCCTGCGCGATTAAGCCGATATCTTGCCGGTCATCCTTGCGCCAGAGAAAACTATAACCATTCAGTTGGGCAACTTTGTCTAGTGCGCTCGTTAGCGGCACAATGTTTTTCTTGGCGCGGATGTCCGAGCTGTAGATGAATGTTCCCGCTTGGAGTGTCCCAACAAAACTGCCGTTGGCAATCACATTGATGCTGCGTGAGATTTGCACATTGCCGGTAACGGCGAGAGCAGGCTGACAGGTACCAGGCGTTGTGAAAATATCGCAATTCTCGCCCTTTGTAATCTGCGCCGCAGGTGTGGCGGCGACGCCCGTCGTCGTGTTATTGACAGTAAGGGGGACATCTCCATTCGTGTTGATAATGTTGATTCTGCCTGGCCCTTGCAAGACACCTTGCTGCATATTGATGGTGCCGCCACCACCGAGTGCGACGCCATCGCCGAGATTGAGCTGGTTCCCGAACATATTGAGCAAGGCTGCGCCGCCGGTGCGCATATTGAGTGGCACGTTCATGGTGTTGAATAAGGGCGGCACGGCTGTATCACCCGCGATAGCGACGCGCGCCAGCCATTGTGTATTGGCGGCGGCGCTTAGCGTACTACTATTCTGCGTCACGATATGGCCGGAGGCTGCGGCGGCAATCGCGCCGTAGGGGCCGCCTGCTGCAAGGCTGAGATTAAAGCTACCGAAAGCACCGCAAGCCGTGGTTGCCGCCGGTGCGCCACAATTATTATTACTGAAAAGGAAGCCGCCATTGGAGCCGAGATTGGCGGCAATGCGACCGCCGGAACTATCGGGAATGACATCGCCGCCAGTGGTGATGATAAGAAAATCATAATTCTGGGCTAGCGCAGGGGCTGTCGTGTTATCACGGCGCACGAAAATCTGGTAACTCTGGCCAAAGGAATTGGCGGTGCCGCCCGCGCCGACCCAGAAGCCGGTGGGCAGGAAGTTACAAAATGTATCGATGGCCTGGCCGCCTTGCAGCGCGGTTAGTGCCACGCCGCAACCGCCTGTGCCCGCAGCGCTGGCGGCAGCAGCAGGGAGTGCCAACTGCAGAGTCGCATTAGCAGCAAGCGTATTGATAAGTGCTTGCCCTTGCTGTCCGGCTAGGAAACTGCGCGTGGCGCTGACCAGCTGGTTCATCTGGTCGGCGGCGGTTTGTTCGCGCAGCTGGCTGTTGCCGGAGGCCATCAGACGCCACAAGCCGCCGAAGAGCAGACCGGTGACGCCAACGACAATCGCCAATTCGACGAGTGAAAAGCCGCGTCGCGACTTCATCGTGGTGGAACGGTCAAAGCGAAGCATGGTCAACTCCTGAGTCTTTTTCGCGCGGCGCGCACAATGCAAGCGCCCATCATAATTTATAACGGCGTAAACAACGCCAAATCGCCTGTCCGAATCGGTCCGGCAGGATTGGTGACGGCATTAAACACTAAAGCGGCCGGCAAGGTATAGATGCCGTTCACCGCGGGGTCGGGGCTGGCCGTAGGTTGTAACTGGCCATTGACCACATAACCGAAGCCGGTTTTCTCGACATTCAGCCGCAACAGCTGACGCTGGAGCTGTGTGGTGGTCATCCCCACCGGTGCCAAGGGGGTATCGCTGGTCTGCGCGCCGCGCGGGCCAATGAAGGTGATGGCGAGTCGCGTGTTGGTGCCGCCGGTATCAGTGGCCAGGACGGTGTTGAACTGCATATTGTTGGCGTTCATCCCTGCGGGCAGGAAATTGATGGTGTTACCGGCAGCGACCACGAGCGCATCGAGCCGCATCGCGGCGACGCCTAGCGCATCGCGGCAAATCACCGGCATCCCCGCGATCGGTGCTTGAGCACCCGCTACGACGCTGCAGGGGTTGACGGCGGTTCCCCAGGTAGGGAAGGAGGCGGCGCCGCCGACCGAATAGCGCGCGGCGGTGACCGTGGAGGAATGCCAGGCGACCAGCTGCTGTGCGCCGCCGGTGCGCATGGCGGCGAAGCGATTGTTCTGTAGCGCGACGATTTCGGTAAAAACACCGAATACCGTCAGCAAAATGAATACCAGGGTAAAAAGATACATCGTCCCGCAACCAGTTGTCCTGCAACCAGATTGTCCCGCAACGGCAAGCTGCAGCATAGCGGATGCGCCCCACATCCCCCTGCGCCGAGCGTGGCAGGAACTTCTTTACCTTTAGTTAAATTTTGGGGTATTTAGGGCTTAGAAGAGGCTTCCCACCAGCTTTCCAGCACATAACCGTTGCTGGGCATGGTGGCGGGGTAGGCCAGCCGTGCGGCAATGGCCAGATTGTCCGCGCCTTGGTGGAAGAGTGGCACGGCCGGAAACTGCCAGACCAGGACACGGTCAAGCGCGTGGGCAGCAGCTTCTAACCCGGCGCGGTCGGGCGCTGCCGTCAGTGCGGCAATGAGCGCATCGATAACCGGCGAGCGCAGACCGGCATAGTTGCGCGACCCCGGCTGGTCAGCGGCAGCGGAGCCCCAATAGACCGCCTGTTCATTGCCGGGCGAGAGACTATTGACCCAACGCACCAATATCATGTCGTAATCGAAATCATTTTGCCGTACCTGATATTGAGCACTGTCGAGCCGCTGCACTTGCACGGCCATGCCCAGCTGCCGCAAGGTGCGCGCCAGCTGCGCCGCCGTTTTTTCTTCCGAAGGGTCGTTAAGTAACAGCGTAAAGGCTGTTGGCTTACCTGCTGAATTATAAAGCTGTCCGTCGCGCAGTTGATAGCCCGCTTCCTGTAGTCGCTTGCTCAGCTGGTGGTGGGCGGTTGTGCTGTTAAGTGTAGGACGCGGTAGCAGTGTCGTGAAAAGCTCGGGCGGCAGCTCTTTGCGCCAAGGTTCCAGCAGTCTCATTTCGGCAGCGTCTGGCAAACCGGTGGCCGCCAGTGGGCTGTTAGGGAAGGTGCTGTGCGTACGCTTAAACGCGCCGTAAAACAACACGCGGTTAATCCAATTATCATCAAGCGAGTCGTGAATAACTTCGCGTAACACTTTGTCTTGAAACATAGGTCGCCGCAGATTGAAGGCGTAAGCACGCAGCGGCTCAACCCGCTGATGTGGCAAAGTCAGCAGGCGATATTTCCCTGCCTCCAACGCGCTGCCCTGATAGGCGGTTGCCCACAAAGCGGGGTTGGGCTCGCGCCGAAGGTCGAAGGCTCCAGCCTTGAATGCTTGCAAAGCGACCTGATCGTCACGGTAATAATCGACGACGATGGTATCAAAATTATACAGCCCGCGCTGCGAGGGCAAATCGCGCGCCCAATAATCCGGCACCCGCTCCCAGCGGATACTGCGTCCGGCATCGACCGACTGTACACGATAAGGTCCGCTACCGATAAGTGCCGTCATGCTCGGGGTGGTCAAATCCTGCTTCTCCCACACATGCTGGGCGAGGATGGGCATCAGCCCGATAATCAACGGCAGCTCGCGGTCAAAGCGGCCATCGGGATTCGGCTTAAAGGTAAAGGTTATGGTCTGTTTATCTGGGTTCGTTACGGAAGCGACGCGATTATAATAGCTGCGGTGATTGGGGCGGCCATGTTGGCGCAGGGCATCCCAACTGAAGCGGACATCAGCGCTAGTAATCGGTGCGCCATCATGAAAGTGTGCGACTGGATTTATATGGAACGTGACGCTGCTGCGGTCGGCTGGTGTGCTGACATCATCGGCAATCAGGCCGTAAAGCGTGAAGGGCTCATCCTGGCTGCGGGCGAGCAAGCTGTCATAAAGATAGAGCTGGCCGCCGGAGGGGTTTGCGCCGAAGGCGGCGCGGCCCCGTAGGGCAAAGGGGTTGAGGTTGTCGAAAGCGCCTGTGAGGCCGAGTCGCAAGGTGCCGCCTTTGGGCGCATCCGGATTCACATAAGCAAAATTATGAAAATCGGCGGGATATTTCGGTGCGCCGTGCATGGCGATGGCATGGTCGGCCAAAACCGGTGGAGCCATGAAGAGCAGCAAAATACAGAACAGACGACGCATTAGCGAGCTTTAGGCGAAGCAGGTGTGCTGTGCAATGCGTTCTTATGCGCCACCAGTAAATATTCCTGATTTCCCTCCGCGCCAGTGATAGGCGAAGGGATGGGGCCGCAGGTCGTCCAGCCCATCGTGTTCTCAAGCCAGGTTTGAATCGTGGCACAGACGGCATCACGTGCCGCCGCATCGGTGACGACCCCACCTTTCGGCACCTGGGCGCGCGGCAGCTCGAACTGCGGTTTAATCAGCAGGATGGCGATGGCTTGGGGGGCGACGAGCCCCAGCGCGGTGGGCAGTACATGCCGCAATCCAGCAAAGCTGATATCGGCGGTGAGGAATGTCGGTGCCTGTGGAATTAGAGCGGGCGTCAGGTTGCGCGCATCGGTTTGCTCCAGGACGGTCACACGAGCATCCTGGCGCAGTTTCCAGTCCAACTGGTTGGTGCCGACATCAACGGCATATACGTGCTTGGCACCACGGCGAAGAAGTAATTCGGTAAAGCCGCCGGTTGAAGCGCCGATATCGAGGCAAATTCGCTCGGTAGGGTCTAGCTTGAATTGGTCGAGCGCCGCCTGAAGTTTTAGCGCGCCGCGTGAGACAAAGTCATGCTCCTTGCTCTTCAGGCGCAAGCGCGTTTCGGCGGGCAGCAGTTCGGCGGGCTTATCGATGCGGCGCGTGACGACGTAAACGGCACCGGCCATAATCAACGCCTGCGCCTTGGCGGGGGTTTCCGCCAGACCCTGGGTGACGAGCAGCGCATCAGCGCGCATTTTCTGCGGCGTGCTCATCGGTCATCCCCAAGTGTGCAGCATGATTTTTCCATCAGAGCCATCATCCGTCTCTTGCTTGTGCGACTATGTCGCAGCATTCTAACCTAAGTTTAGAATAGAACGTTGGCATGCGCGAGCAAACAAGATGATGCTGACCGAATGGGCAACCCACTGCGGTGTGGCTTTTGCCAACAACCAGAATCTGATCGGTGCGTTGTTCGTCGGCGGGCTGGCCGGCAGCTTCACCCATTGTGCGGGCATGTGTGGGCCATTTGTTTTGAGCCAGGCGACGACGCAGCTCGATAAGGTTCCGGTGGCTGGGTCCAGCGAATGGGCACGGCTGCGTGGTGCTGCCCTGCTGCCTTATCATGCCGGACGTTTGACGACTTATACGCTGCTGGGCGTGGTGACGGCGTTGCTCGCCGTGCCGCTCCGTCGTTTGCCCGGCTTTCATATTTTTGCCGCGCTCTTGCTGGCCATCGCCGCACTCCTCTTCTTGTTACAAGCCCTGCATTTGACCCAAAGATTCTTGCCGCGTGGTCTGCCATCGCCGCGATTGCCGGATTTTGTCCAGTCCTGGCTGCAGCGGCTTTTTGCCGCACCCACTGGCTGGCGCGGCTATGGCCTGGGGCTGCTGCTCGGTTTTTTACCCTGCGGGCTGATTTATGCGGCTTTGCTTGCGGTTGCAGCTAAGGCCGATCCGCTGGTTGCCCTGTTCGGCATGACGGCATTTGCGCTTGGCACGATGCCTGCATTGCTCCTGACCGGGCTTGGTGGACAATATGTCACGGCGCGCTGGCGCAGGGTGTTCGGTTATGTTGCCCCGATACTAATGGGGGCGAATGCGTTCGTCTTATTAAGTGTTGCAGGAGGTTACTGGCGATGACGGCACTGGTGGATAAATCCCGCCTCTATAATGACCATATCGTGCGGCTGTTTACGCTCGCAGCGGTCTTTTGGGGTGTTATCGGCATGACAGTGGGGCTGTTTATTGCCCTCCAGATGGTCTTTCCGCAGCTCAATATCGGCGAGTATCTGACCTTCGGTCGGTTGCGGCCTTTGCATACCTCGGCGGTCATCTTCGCCTTTGGCGGCAATGTGTTGTTCGGCACTAGCTACTTCGTCGTGCAGCGCACTTGCCGCACCCGTCTGTGGAATGACGGTCTGGCGTTGTTTACGTTCTATGGTTATCAGATATTCATTGCCATGGCGGGGCTCGGCTATGTGCTCGGCGTGACGCAGGGCAAGGAATATGCCGAGCCGGAATGGTATGCTGATTTGTGGCTGACGGTTGTCTGGGTCGCTTATCTTATCATCTTCCTGATGACGCTGCGGAATCGCCGCGAGCCGCATATCTATGTCGCCAACTGGTTCTACCTTGCTTTCATCGTCACGGTGGCGGTGCTGCATCTGGTCAATAATTTCAACCTGCCGGTATCGTTCACCGAAGCGAAGAGCTATCCACTCTGGGCCGGGGTGCAAGGGGCTTTGATCCAGTGGTGGTATGGTCATAATGCGGTGGGATTCTTCCTGACCGCGGGCTTTCTTGGCATCATGTATTACTTCGTGCCGAAGCGCGCTGGTCGTCCGGTTTATTCCTACCGTCTCTCAATCCTGCATTTCTGGTCGCTCATCTTCATTTATATCTGGGCAGGACCGCACCATCTGCATTATACCGCGTTGCCGGATTGGGCGCAGACACTGGGTATGACCTTCTCCATCATCCTCTGGATGCCCTCCTGGGGCGGGATGATTAACGGCATCATGACGCTCTCCGGCGCGTGGCATAAGCTGCGTGAAGATCCCGTGCTGCAGTTCATGATTGTCGCGCTTGCTTTCTACGGCATGAGCACCTTTGAGGGCCCGCTGATGTCGATTAAGAGCGTCAATGCGCTCAGCCACTATACCGAATGGACTATCGGTCACGTCCATTCTGGTGCGCTCGGCTGGGTTGCCTATATCAGCTTCGGTGCGATCTATTATCTCGTGCCCGTGTTGTGGAACAAGCCGGCGATGTATTCCGAGCGGCTCATTCGCGTTCACCTCTGGGTGTCGAGCATCGGCATCGTGCTCTACATCGTCTCGATGTGGTGGGCCGGGATTGAGCAGGGTATGCACTGGCGCAGCTACAATAATCTTGGCTTTCTCCAATATTCATTCAGCGAGATCGTCCGCGATTTGCACCCGCTCTATGCCATCCGGGCGCTCGGTGGCCTCATCTATCTCAGTGGCGTTCTCATTATGGTTTACAATATCGCCAAAACGATTGCGCCGACTGTGCACAGCGTACGTGTCACGCCCGCGACAGCAGCAGCGATTGGGGAGTAAGGTATGTTACAACATCACGATAAGCTTGAGCGCAACTCCATCTTCATGCTGCTGCTGGTGGTGGTCGTCATCTCCGTTGGCGGTTTGGTTGAAATCGTTCCACTTTTCCGTATCGAGACTACAATTGAGAAGGTGGACGGGATGCGGCCCTATACGCCGCTCGAACTCACCGGGCAGAATATTTATATCCGCGAGGGCTGTTATAACTGTCATAGCCAGCAGATCCGTCCGTTGCGCGACGAGGTCGAACGCTATGGCCATTATTCGCTGGCAGCGGAGAGTATGTATGACCACCCGTTCCAGTGGGGGTCCAAGCGCACGGGGCCGGATTTGGCGCGTGTCGGCGGGAAGTATTCCGACGACTGGCATGTCGCGCATTTGACGAACCCGCGTCAGGTTGTGCCGGAGTCGATTATGCCGGCCTACCCGTTCTTGCAGCGCCGGACGGCTGATTTGCACAATATCGCCGACCATCTCCGCACCCTGAAGACATTGGGCGTGCCTTACACCGACGAGATGATTACGAGCGCGCTGGAAGACGCCAAGGCACAGGCCTCGGCAAGTGGCGAGGCCAAGACCCTGCTGACGCGCTATGGTAAGAATGTCACCGTGCGCGATTATGACGGGCAGCCGAATATGATTTCGGAACTGGATGCGCTCATCGCCTATCTGCAACGTCTGGGTAATATGGTGGATTTCACCACCTATCATCCTGATATGGCGGAACCGGTGAAGGCGGGAGGTCATCCATGATCGATTGGCTCGCGCAGCACGGCCCTAGTCTGGCCACTCTGTTTTTTTTCGTCACCTTCATCGGCATCGCGCTCTGGGCCTTCGCGCCCGCCAACAAGCGCCGCATGGAAGACGACGCCACGATTCCGTTCAAGGAGTGAAGCATGGTTGATCCGAACAAACCGCGTGAGCGTGATGCCTTTAGTGGTGTTGAGACGACGCAACATGAGTGGGACGGGATTAAAGAGCTGAATAATCCGGCACCCCGCACCTGGCTGTGGATTTTCTATCTGTGCATTATTTTCTCCATCGGTTACTGGGTAGTCTATCCGGCCTGGCCGACGCCTGGTGGCAACACCAATGGTAGTTTTGGCTGGACGCAGCATAAAGAGCTGGCGGCGGCACAGCAGGAAATCGATGCCATGCGTGCTGGCCATATGGTGCGATTTGATGCGGCGAGTTTGGAGCAGATTCAGGCCGATAAGGATCTGTATGATTTCGCCCGCGCCGGTGGGTTGGTCGCGTTCCGCGATAATTGCGCGGCTTGTCATGGGACGGGGGCAGAGGGTGGTAAGGGCTACCCGAACCTGAATGACGATGACTGGCTGTGGGGTGGCAAGCTGAGCCAGATTTACGCGACTATCCGCTATGGTGTGCGCGCTGGTCATGCGCAAGGGCATGAAGGCAACATGCTGTCCTTCGGTAAGGATGGCACATTGAAGCCGGAAGAGGTTGAGGCTGTGGCCGACTATGTCGTGCATCTGCATGAGGGCGACAGTGTCGTCAACCAGCCTGCTTATGAGAAAGGCAAGGCGGTGTTCGCTGCGAATTGTGTGGCTTGCCATGGCGACAAAGGCGAGGGGAATCCGGAAATGGGTGCGCCACGTCTTAGTGACAATATCTGGCTTTATGGCAGCAGCAAAGAGAGCGTGGTGGCGACCGTCAATAATGGTCGCGCCGGCGTGATGCCGACCTGGGAAGGACGATTGGACGATCGCACTATCAAAATGCTGTCGGTCTATGTCCATAGTCTGGGCGGCGGCCAGTAGTTTCGAGCCGCGTTTTATGTCGTTGCCAAGCGCCGCAGCTTCCGCTGCGGCGCTTTTGGCACGGTCAATGAGGACAATATGAGCGAGTCCATTCAGTTATTTGCCGCGCAGCAAAAGATCTATCCGCGCGATATTTGGGGGCGTTTCCGGCGGTTAAAATGGTTGGCGATGGGCGTCCTGCTGGCCATCTATTATTTTACCCCCTGGATTCGTTGGGATCGGGGGCCGCACGCGCCCGATCAGGCTATTCTCATCGATATGCCAGCGCGACGCGCTTATATATTTGGCATTGAGCTGTGGCCGCAGGAAGTTTACCTGTTGGCTGGGTTGCTCGTGCTCTGTGCCGTTGGACTGTTTTTTGTTACCAGCCTCTTTGGCCGGGTGTGGTGTGGCTATGCCTGTCCGCAGACCGTTTGGACTGACCTGTTCCTGAAGGTGGAATATTTTCTCCAAGGCGACCGCAATGCACGGATGAAGCGTGATGCCGGACCTTGGACCTTTGACAGGCTGTGGCGCAAAGTTCTGACGCATCTCACTTGGGTGCTCATCGCGCTGTGCACCGGTGGCGCCTGGGTGTTTTATTTCAACGATGCGCCGACCTTGGCCGACCATTTACTGCACTTCGACGTGCCGTGGAGCACTTGGAGTTGGATTCTGGGGCTGACAGCTTCCACTTATCTGATGGCGGGCTATGCGCGTGAGCAAATCTGCACTTACATGTGCCCCTATGCGCGTTTCCAATCGGCGATGTTCGACAAAGATACGCTGATCATTAGCTATGATACCGAACGTGGCGAGCCGCGCGGGACACATAAGCAGGGTGCAAGTTGGGAGGGGCGCGGCGATTGCATAGACTGCAGCCTCTGTGTTCAAGTCTGCCCAATGGGCATTGATATCCGCAATGGCCTGCAAATGGAATGCATCGCCTGCGGCCTTTGCGTCGATGCCTGTAATGGGGTCATGGATAAGATAGACCGGCCGCGTGGGCTCATACGCTACGACACCACCAATAATCAGGTTGCACGCTGCGTCGCGCATAAGGCAGGCAAGCCGTTCAAAGACTGGCTGCATCTCTTACGTCCTCGTACTTTCTATTATTGCGCGATTCTGCTCACCGTCAGCAGCCTGACGCTCTATGCGCTAGTCACGCGGTCGCCGCTGGAGCTGCATGTGCTGCATGATCGGAACCCACTATTGGTCAAGCTCAGCGCCGGTGGGGTGCGCAACAGCTATACCGTCAAAATCCTGAACAAGACGGCTGAAGATAAAGTTTATCAGCTGGTGCTAGAAGGGCTGCCGGAAGCCCAGCTTAAGATTGAAGGCGCAGGACAGTCCGATCCAGAACAGTTAAATGTTCTGGCTGATAGCGTCGGGCAATTTCGGGTGCTGGCCACCGTTCCTAGCCCGACTGGCTTACCGCAACGCCGTGAGGTAAACTTTAAGCTCGTTGATAAGGCAACCGGTCTGGTAGCCAGCACGAACACCATGTTTATCAGTCGGGAATGAATCATGCTCACTGACACCAAAGGACCACGCCCATCCGACCGCTGGATACCATGGTATTTCGTTGCGTTCTTTGTAGTACTGACACTGGTACTCGCGCATCTGGTCTGGCTAGCGGTGGGCAGCTATCCGGGTACAGTCAGTGACCGTGCTTATGAGCAGGGGCTGGCTTATAACAAGAATCTGCAAGCGGCGGCACAGCAGGAAGCGCTGGGTTGGCGAGGCAAGGTTACTGTGACAGCAGTGGGCACAGCTACACAGCTGCGTTATGTATTGCGCGGGGCAGATGGCCAGCTGCTCAAGGATGCAAAAATCTATTGCTGGCTCTATCGTGCCGCAAACAGCAAGCTTGATGAACGGCTGGAACTGATCGCGCAGTCCGATGGCAGCTATGGCGCCACGGTAACCTTCCCCGCCAAAGGCGCTTGGGAAGTGCGGTTGGCGGCGAAGGCGCAAGGGCATGACTTTCAGCAGACCGAGCGCGTCGTGATTCCATGAGCATAGCCGTCACCGCTCCAGTCGCCTTGTGCCGCCATTGCGGTGCTCCGGTTCTGGGCGGTGTGGGCACTTTTTGCTGTACTGGTTGTGCGAGCGCTTATCAGGTAGTGGCGGCACGTATGCAGCAATCGGGCGGTCTGATCAGCGTTGTGCCTGAGCTCGATTATTCCCGCTATGTCACCCAAACCGCCGAAAATAACTTCCGCATGCTGCTGATGGTCGAGGGCATGCGCTGCGCGGCCTGCGCCTTTCTGATTGAGCGGACCTTGAATGCCGAGCCGAACGTTGCGGCGCGGATGAACCTCACCACTCGGCGGCTGACTCTCAACTGGCAAGGCGCGCCGGAGCGGGTCAATGCGCTCATCGCCAAGGTGGCGGCCAAGGGCTATCAGCTCATGCCCTTTGACCAGTCGGTGGTCGAAAGTGCGGAACAGAAGCAGACTCAGCATATCCTGCGCTGTCTCGCGGTGGCTGGGTTCGCCTCTGGCAATATAATGATCGTTGCCGATGCTTTATGGGCGGCTAGTCCGGAGACGATGGGTGGGGCGACGCGCGATTTACTGCACTGGGTTTCGGCGCTCATTGCGCTGCCGACGGTGATTTATGCTGGGCAACCTTTCTTTGCCTCAGCCTGGCAGGCACTTCAGCATCATCGTACCAATATGGATGTGCCGATTGCCGTCGCCCTGCTGCTGACCTCGGCGATGAGCGTCGTCGAGATGTTGCGGCACGGGTCTTATGTGTATTTTGATTGCGTCACCATGCTCATCTTCCTGCTGCTTGCCGGGCGTTATCTCGATCGGCAGGCGCGGGGGCGTGCCCGCGCCGCGGCGCAGAATCTGCTCACCATGACGGCGGGTTCTGCCGTGATTTGCGTTGATGGTGGCACCAAGCTGTTGCCGATGCAGGAGCTGCAGCCAGGGATGGTGCTGCAAGTGGCCGTCGGCGAGCGCATCGCGGCGGATGGCAAGGTGCTGGCCGGTGTTTCAGAAATCGACCCGAGTTTCATGACCGGCGAGACCATCACCACGCCGGTGCGCCCAGGCGATGCGGTTTTCTCTGGTATGGTCAATTGTGTTGCTCCGCTACAAGTGACTGTAATGGCAGTTGGGGCAGAAAGTTTGGTCGGCTCCTTGTTGACGCTGATGGAGCAGGCTGAGCAGGGACAGGCGCGCTATGTTCGCCTGGCTGACCGCATTGCTGCGTTCTACACGCCAGTGGTGCATGGGCTCGCGCTGGCGGCGTTTCTTCTCTGGTGGTTGGTGCTGGGCAGCGGCTGGCAATCAGCACTACTCACCGCAACAACGGTGCTGATTATCACCTGCCCGTGTGCTTTGGGGCTGGCGGTGCCGGTGGTGCAGGTGCTGGCGAGCAGTCGGCTGTTCAAGAAAGGCATGTTGCTCAAGGCAGCGGACGCGCTGGAGCGCTTTGCGACCATCGATACGGTGGTTTTCGATAAGACGGGCACACTGACGGTTGGTCAGCCGCAGCCCGTCAATCTCGCTGCGTTGCCGTCACAGGCGCTGGCGCTGGCCACGGCGCTGGCAGCGCATAGCCGCCATCCGCTGGCGAGGGCTTTGGCAAGCCATGCTCCGGACGGAGCACCACCCGTGCTCACCGAGATTACGGAATATCCGGGGCAAGGTATGACGGCGCGGTGGCAGGGGCGTTTGCTCCAGTTGGGTCGGCGCGATTGGTGCGGCAATATGGAAGCGCCCGCCGATGCCCAGCCAGAGCTTTGGTTGAGGCTCGCTGCTGAAACTCCCGTGCGTTTTCTCTTTGCCGACCCGTTACGTGTTGATGCCGTGGAGGTTTGCGCTACGCTAAGTGCGCGGGGTTATCGTGTGCTGCTCTTCTCCGGTGACCGGCCCCAGGTCGCGGAGAGGGTGGCGGCAGAGCTTGGATTGACGGAATGGCGCGCCGGGATGACGCCAATGGCAAAGGCAGAGGCACTGCGGGCGCTGCAGGACGAGGGGTGCAAAGTGCTAATGGTAGGAGACGGGCTTAATGATGCAGCCGCATTAGCGGCGGCGGATGCCTCGCTCTCGCCGTCAACCGCGCTAGCGATTGCCCAAAATGCCGCCGATGTCGTTTTTCAGGGCGCGCAACTGGCCCCGGTGACCTTGGCCTTGCGGGTAGCCCGGCAGACGCAGCGTCTGGTCAAACAAAATTTCCTGCTTGCGCTGCTCTATAATCTGATTGCGATTCCGCTCGCCTTTGCCGGGCTGGTGACACCGCTGGTCGCCGCCATCGCCATGGCCTGCTCGTCGCTGCTTGTCGTGCTCAATGCCCAGCGTATTGTATGGTCGGGGCGGCAGGCATGAGCGTCATCGTCTATCTTTTGCCAATTGCGCTGACGCTGGGGTTGCTGGGGCTTGTGGCGTTCTTCTGGGCGTTGCGGCATCAGCAGTTTGATGATCCGGAAGGCGACGCCAACCGTATCCTATTCGGTGATGACGACATTCCGCCCGCAGCTAGCGCAGATGACCGCACGAATGCTGCGGCGCAGCATGAATGTGGTGAAAATAATCCATCCCACTAGCCCGCCTTTACTTGCTTCTTGGTGGTGGGTTGCCTATTTTCTCTCTGTCTAACGCCCCTTCAGCCCCCAAGGATTGTCTCATGAGCGATATTGTCATCGTCAGCGCTAAACGCACGCCCATTGGTGCCTTTAACGGCGCGCTGAGCGGCCAGAGCGCGGCGCAGCTTGGTGCTGTGGCCATCACGGCGGCATTAGCGGCGGCGCAGGTCGCGCCCGGCGATGTTGACGAGGTGGTGCTGGGTCATGTGCTGACGGCTGGTCTGGGCATGGGGCCAGCGCGCCAGGCGGCGATGGCAGCGGGTATTGGTAAGGAAAAAACCGCTTATGCCGTCAATCAGATTTGCGGCTCCGGCCTGCGCGCCGTGGCGAACGGCATGATGGCGATTGCGGCTGGGCAGCAGGACATCGTGGTGGCTGGCGGCATGGAGAGCATGAGTCAGTCGCCGCATTGCCTGCATCTGCGGAACGGCACCAAGATGGGCAATGCCACGATGATCGACACCATGATCAATGACGGCCTCTGGGACATCTTCAATAACTACCATATGGGGATTACGGCGGAGAATGTCGCGGCACAATGGTCGCTTAGTCGTGCGGTGCAGGATGAATTTGCGCTCGCTTCGCAAAACAAAGCGGAGGCTGCCATCAAGGCAGGCAAGTTTGTCGCTGAAATCGTGCCGGTCACATTGAAGACGCGTAAAGGCGAAGAGATTGTGGCGCAGGACGAATTCCCGCGCTTCGGCACGACCATCGACGCGTTGGCGAAGCTGAAGCCCGCTTTTAAGCCCGATGGCACGGTCACGGCGGGGAATGCTTCGGGCATCAATGATGGCGCGGCAGCGGTTGTGTTGATGACGGCGGCGAATGCCGCCAAGCGTGGGCTGAAGCCGCTGGCGCGCATCGCCAGCTGGGCGACGGCAGGCGTTGATCCGGCGCTGATGGGATCGGGGCCGATTCCGGCGAGCCGTGTCGCGCTCAAAAAGGCGGGTTGGCAGGCGACGGAGCTTGACCTTATCGAGGCCAATGAGGCCTTCGCGGCGCAGGCTTGCGCGGTCAACAAGGATTTGGGCTTTGACCTTGCCAAGGTGAATGTCAATGGCGGTGCGATTGCGCTCGGTCACCCCATCGGTGCTTCCGGCGCGCGCGTGCTGGTGACGCTCTTGCATGAAATGCAAAAACGTGGCGCGAAGAAGGGGCTGACGACGCTGTGCATTGGTGGTGGTATGGGCATTGCCATGTGCGTGGAGGCGGTATGACGCGCTTCACCGCTGCGCTGAGTCTGGGGGTGTTTCTAGCGGGCTCGTCTGGTGTCTATGCGGCAGTGCCAGTGCAGGAACCAGTGCCCGGTCGTGACCTGTCGGTGAAGCAGCTGGAAGTGTTAAGGGTGCTCTCACCTAAAGCCTATCGGCGTGAAGTCATGCGGACGGATTTTGACGCGCATACCGTAGATTTGCAGAAATTCCAGACGCTGGCGGCGCAACACGGCACAGTTATTCTGGATTTGCGCGAGGCCGAGGCCTATGCCCACAGTCATGTTAAAGGGGCGAAGCATCTCGGCACCGATGCGGAAGAGAAGCGGTTGGCAAAGCTGGTGCCGAGCAAAGATACAACGGTGCTGCTCTATTGCACCAATTCCTTGTTCCTCACACGGATGATATCGCAGACCCAGGTGGTGTTGCCGCAAATGTTGGCGTTGGGCTACAAAAATACCTATCTGCTCGACGCGCGTCATGCTGGAGAGGCGAGGGACAGAACCAGCGTGTTGCCGATGGTCAGCGCGGCGGACGAGCAGAAACAAACAACCGGGCAGAAGGGCAAGCAATGAGTAGAGTAGCGGTGGTTACCGGCGGCACACGCGGGATTGGCGAAGGCATCAGCATCGCGCTTAAGGAAGCGGGCTATAAGGTCGCGGCGACCTATCACGGCAATGACGAGAAGGCGCAGGCTTTCAAAGAACGCACCGGCATTCAGGTCTTCAAGTTTGATGTGGCCGACTTTGCCGCCTGTCAGCAGGGCGTTGCGCAAATTGTCGCCGCCGTCGGGCCGGTTGAGGTGCTGGTCAATAATGCGGGCATCACCCGTGATGCGCTCTTACATAAAATGGCAGTTGAGCAGTGGCAGGATGTCATGCGCACCAATCTCGACTCGCTCTTCAATATGACACGGGCGGTGATTGAGCCGATGCGCGCGGCGGGTTTCGGGCGCATCATCAGTATTAGCTCTATCAATGGTCAGGCGGGGCAACTCGGGCAAGCGAATTACTCGGCGGCTAAGGCGGGTGTCATCGGCTTCACCAAGGCTCTGGCGCAGGAAAGTGCTATCAAAGGCATTACCGTCAACTGCATTGCGCCGGGCTATATCGATACGGAGATGGTGCGCGCGGTGCCGCAGAATGTGCTTGATGCCATCATCGCCAAAATTCCGGTCAAGCGCCTGGGCACGGCGGCGGATATCGCGCGCGGTGTGGTCTTCCTAGCCAGTGACGATGCCAGCTTCATCACCGGTTCGACGCTGACACTGAATGGCGGGCAGTATATTACTTGAACATGGTTGAGCCGTCCGAGTCGCGTCATCATCCCACCCGTCCCTGGGCGGGCGTGGTCGTTGTGGTCTGGCGTGATGACAAGTTTTTACTGACATTGCGGGCGAAACCGCCCCATGCCGGTTCCTGGGGTTTGCCGGGCGGGGCGCTCAATTTGGGAGAAACTGTCTTCATGGCGGCGGTGCGCGAAGTGCAGGAAGAGACCGGTATTCTCTGTCAACCGCGCGTCAGCTTTACCACTGTTGACATCATTGAGCGCGATACGAGCGGCGCTGTGGCGTTTCACTTTCTCTTGGCCTCAGTTGTTGCGGACTATGTGTCCGGCACCATCCGGCCAAGCGATGATGCACAAGATGCATGCTGGTTTATGACTGACAACCTAGCGACTTTACCCAATGTGCCATTGACGGCTGAGTTGGTCGCGCAATCGCGCCAGCATCACAAAAAATCTTAATTTCTCGCGCGCGACAGACGGCAGCTTTCCACGCCTTCAATGGCAGGCAAGTCAGCCGAGAGTTCGATGACGGAGGAGCACTTGCCGCGCCCGCGTGAGATCGCAACGAATTGCCATTCCTGCTGCTGGTGGCGGTAGATCGAGCTGATGGAGCCTTTGGCAACGACGTAACCGCGTGCGCCCATTAGTTCGTCTAGCTGAGTCTCTTGCAGCTGGAATCCGGCTTTGAAGAGCAGAACGACGGAGATGGCCTGGCGGCTGGGCAACCAGGCTTCAAGCTTGCTACCCCACATCATAAAGGCGACCGAGAGAATCGTGAGCATTATGGCGGCGGGATAAAAGCCGAGGCCGACGAGCACACCAATGGCAGAAGACGCCCAGATGGAGGCGGCGGTAGTCAGGCCGCTGATATTCATCCCGTCTTTCATGATGATACCAGCGCCGAGGAAGCCAATGCCGGTGACGATGCCCTGAATGACGCGCGTCGGGTCTATCATATTCGCCACGATCAGCGTGTGATGGCCGCCAAACCAGAAATTCGGGTAACCGGAGACGACGGTGAGGGCACAGGACGCCATGCAGACCAGGCCATAGGTGCGCATGCCCGCCGCGCGGCCATGATAGGCGCGCTCGTAACCGACGGTCAGCCCAAGTACCAGTGCGCCAAACAGATTGAGGAAGATGATGAGGTTGGTTTCCACCATGGGCTGGTTCCAATAGGCCAGGAGAAACTCAGTGGAAAACATATTCATCGAATCCTCTTACTGAAAACGGTCTTTGGCGGAGCGGATGGCGGCGAAGACCGCCGCGGGGTCAGTACCTTGCACTGGGAAACCATGTTTAATGAGTGTTTGTTGAAAATCCTGCTGATCAACGCGCAGGAATGGGTTGAGCCGGATTTCTTCCGCGAGACTGGCGGGAAGCGTGGGTTTCCCAGCCAGGCGCAGTGTCTTTACCGCGCGTAGCTTTTGTAACAGCGGGACACTATCTTTTTCCAGCATCAGCGCAAAGCGGGCGAAATGCTCGGTATATTCATGGCCGCAATAAATATCGGTTTCCGGCGGTAAGGCCCGGATTTTCTGCAGCGATTGCCACATCTCCGCTGCTGTGCCCTCAAACAGCCGCCCACAACCGAGCGAAAAAAGCGCGTCGCCGCAAAAGAGCGCGGGTAAACCAGGAAAATGAAACGCGATATGGCCGCTGGTATGGCCGGGCACGGCGATGACCTGGCCGCGCAGGTCGGAGAAGGTGACGGTGTCACCCTCCTGCACGGCGCGGTCGAGGTTGCCGATTTTGGCGCGCTCGGCATAAGGGCCGATAACCGCAGCGCCATAGGCCTGTTTCAGCACGGTGTTGCCGCCAATATGGTCGTTATGGTGGTGGGTA
>JAGOHT010000122.1 GCA_017996055.1 Alphaproteobacteria bacterium | reverse complement strand
TGTTGCGGGGACTGGCTTCCAGGGGTGCGGTGAACGATGAGGTTGAAGAGAATGCTTTCTTGGCCTGGGCGCAGCTCTTGGCCGGGCACGGTCGCATCATAAATTTGATCGGCGCGGGGGCTGAGCACCCCAAGCGGTGCTCCAATCTCCCGCAGTGCGCCACGCAAGGCTTCACCAGTCAAGTAGACAGGCTGTGGGATAACGGCTTCGGTAATTTCCATAGGGAAGGACGCCTCAGTGGTTGGGGCGGCAATGAGCCCAGTCGGGAACCATCGGCTCCCGACTGGGGATTATATTTACGAGGCCGCGCCAGGCGCTCTCGGTGCGCTTGCGGGCAGCTGCGCCATTTTTGCTGTTGGCGGCACAACGCGTGCAGTGTTGGTTGGAGCAGCTTCAGCCTTTGCCTGGGGAGCCGCACCAGGGATCTCAGTTTTCGGACCCTTCTTCGCCAGCGCGTTTGCGGTCGCTGAATCTGCACCGCCCATGACCGGCTTGGCACCGGCATAGTCGCGATGCCGCCCGGCCAAGGCATTCTGCTGCGGGCCTTCAGCGCCGCCGCCCATCACTGCGAGAATTTTCTCGCGGCGGGTTTCCTTCAAGTCAACAGTTACAGCGACCTGCTTGACCTCAAGCTGGCCGCCTGGCTCCTTCTTCGGCCCCGTATCTTTCGGTCCCTTGACCTTCGGGCCTTCATCACGCGCCTTGACGGCTAAAGCCCCTTGCTGTGCCGGGGGGGTAATCGCAACCGGACGGGCGCTAACGGCGGGTGTGCCCACGGACCGGGTTGCAACCCCAGTGCCTGGACGACGGCCTATCTGTGCGGCTGGTTGCGGGCCACCAACGGCGGCGGTAGGCGCTACAGTCGCAACACCAGCGACCGGCCGGTTATTAATCGTGCCGGTTGCTTCGGCCACAGCGGGCTTCGTCCCCTTTGCTGGCGCGGGTTTGTCGGCGTCCTGGCCGGGTTTTTGGGCAACAACGGTGGCAGTCACCACACCCTTACCGTCAGCACCGACGGTCACTTCCTGCGCACCATTCAACTGGAATGAGCTGTTCACGCCTGGCGCTTGCCCCTTGGACATGGCTTCTTTGATGCCCGGCGCAACCTCATGATCCTTCGCCGTAACCCCAACGGCTCCGACATCCTGCATGAAACGGCCTGAATTGATATCGACCATGTTGGTACCTCTCTGCGCGTGGGACATTAACCTAACCTGGAGCATAAACCAAAAGCCGGAGGTGGCCAAAGAGAATCCCATCCACGAAATACTTTCATTCATTTTTTCATGGATTTTCAGGCTTTGTTAGCCATGTGCAATGGAAAAACCTTTTGGCTCAGCCGGACAGAACCGCTGGCAATGAAGTGGCAGTGATGGCAGATTTGTCGCGCGGATTTTCGACTCCTTTTGCTTGACGCCTCGCGAGTGCTGGCCTATGACTCGCCACCTTGTCGGTTCTTGTGGATAAAAATTGCAGACCGACCCGCTAACAATTGCTGGGTTTGAAAAAATAACTCTGCTGTAACAAGAGGTTAAATCAATGGCCAATCATGCTTCCGCCGCCAAGCGGGCCCGCCAATCCGTCAAGCGCAACACGCTCAACCGCGCGCGCGTTTCCGCCATGCGCGGCGCCGTCAAGAAGGTCGAGGTTGCTATCGCCGCCGGTGATGCCGCCGCCGCCGCCGCCGCGCTGAAAAATGCAGAGCCCGCCTTGGCACGTACCGCCCAAAAGGGCGTGATTAAGCGCGAAACCGCGGCGCGCAAAGTGTCGCGTTTGAGCAAGAAGGTCAAAGCGCTGCAGGCGCAATAGGTTACGCGCGCGCTGCGGGAAAAATCCCTGCCGCGCGCACGAAATGTTCGTTTTTTCTGTCAAGCGAATCTTGTGATTGAAAGTATCGGCGGTTTCGTTTTACTGTCCACCTCCGACGAAGACAAGTAATCAGCACAGTATTCGTCGTTTCATCATAGTATTACCTTCACCGTACTACTGTAAAAGGCAATGACGATGATCGGAACCGCCCGCATAAGAACACCATTCTCTTATAGCCGGGCGGCTGCGGCCGCGTCTCCCCGACGTGGGGCCGTTCCCGGTCACTAAAGCCAAGCACCATCCTGGTTGTTTCAGCGCAGGCGCAAGCCGGCGTTAGGGTCTTTTTGTCTGTTTTCATGGCGTGGCCGGGTATAATCCGGCGTGGCTGAGGTCTTTGATATGGCGGTCGCACAGATGGTTGAATCCTCGTTCCCCGGTCAGAAATTTGCGGTTATTGGCGGTACGGAACAGGCGGCGCAACAGCAATGGCAGAGCGTGTTGCAGCTGATGCGAGAACGATTGGGCGAGAGTGTGTTTCAACGCTGGTTGGCGCCCTTGCCCGCGGCGGTGAGCGCCGAAGGCGTGGTGCTGCAGGCACCCACGCGTTTCATGCGCGATTGGATCGAGCAGCATTATCGCGATCAGCTGCAGGCCTTATGGCTACAAGCTGGCGGCGCCGGCGCGGTAACGCTCGCTGTCACCAGCAGCCTGCGGGCAGTGCCGGATACATCCGAGCCTGACACGCTTCGGAGCGAGGCCAAGCCCACCATCTTGCCGCAGCCGACAGCTCCGAGTGCGCCGACCGCTCTAACCCCTCCGCTGTCTTTCACCGAAGGTGGCGTCTCGACGCTCGACCCGCGTTTCACCTTCGAAAATTTCGTTGTCGGCCGCGCCAATGAATTGGCCTATGCCGCCGCACGCCGTGTCGCTGAACAGAACAGCCCCGGCTTCAACCCACTTTTCCTCTACGGCGGTGTCGGCCTCGGCAAAACGCATCTCATGCACGCTATAGCTTGGCACCTGCGCAAGCATCATCCGGAACGCCGCGTCATCTACATGTCGGCGGAAAAATTCATGTATCAGTTTGTGCGCGCCCTACGCTTCAAAGATACGGTAGCGTTCAAGGAGCAGTTCCGCTCGGTCGATGTACTGATGATTGACGATGTGCAATTCATCAGTGGCCGCGAACATACGCAGGAAGAATTTTTCCACACCTTCAACGCGCTGGTGGATCAGAACCGTCAGGTGATTGTCTCCGCCGATAAATCGCCACAGGATTTGGAGAAGATTGAAGAGCGCTTGCGTTCGCGCCTCGGCTGGGGTTTGGTCGCTGATATTCATCCGACAACGGCTGAATTGCGCCAGCAGATTCTGCAGAGCAAAGCGCGTCAGGCCGGTTGTCCGGTGCCGGAGAAGGTGCTGGAATTCTTGGCCTATAAAATCAGCAACAATGTCCGCGAGTTGGAAGGCGCCTTGAACCGCATCGTCGCGCACGCGCAGTTGGTCGGGCGCACGATTTCACTCGAGATGACGCAGGAAGTGCTGGCTGATATTCTGCGCGCCAGTGATCGCCGCATCACGATTGATGAAATCCAGAAGAGGGTGGCCGAGCATTACAATATCCGCCTTGCCGACATGCACTCGGCGCGCCGCGCCCGCGTAGTCGCGCGTCCACGTCAGGTCGCGATGTATCTGGCGAAGCAGTTGACGCCGCGCAGCTTGCCGGAGATTGGCCGCAAATTTGGTGGCCGCGATCACACCACGGTCATTCACGCCGTGCGCAAGGTCGAAGAATTGACGGCGCAGGATCAAGGGCTGCGCGATGATGTCGAATTGCTGCGGCGGATGCTACAAGGGCAACCGAACTAAGGTGTCATGCTACGTATCCAGGCCTATCAGCCTTGTTACCAAGGTGGTGTGCTGGCGGTGATTTTACCCATCCAGCAGCAGGAATTCGACATCCCCATTACTTTGGCGCAACAGCCGGATTTGCAAGATATCCCTGGTTTCTATCAGCAGCGTGCGGGCAATTTCTGGGCTGCACTGGCTGATGACCAGGTGGTGGGCACAATCGCGCTTTGTGATATCGGCGGTGGCGCGGCAGCACTCCGCAAAATGTTTGTCAGTGCCACCTATCGTGGGCAACCGCATCAGGTCGCCGCGCATTTGTTGCAACATCTCCTGCAATGGGCGGCGGTGCAGCAGCTGCAAGACATCTATCTCGGTACCACGGCGCAGTTTGTGGGCGCGCAGCGTTTTTATGAAAAGCATAGCTTTCGTTTGATCGATAAAGCTGAGCTGCCAGCGTCCTTTCCGCTGATGGTAGTCGATAGCAAATTTTATCATTTGGCGTGCGACAAGGCAGAGACCAGGCTTCAAGCATGACCGAGCTTTATCATCACCGTGTCCTATCGCCTTGGGGCGATATCCTATTATTGAGTGACGGCACAGCGCTGACGCGGCTCGAATTGCCCGGCAGTCGGTTCCCATCACCGCGTAACCAAATTGGCGAAGCGAAATCTGCCCTGCCTGTATTTCGTGAAGCGCAGCAGGAGCTTGCCGCCTATTTTGCCGGTAAACTGCGCGCCTTCATGGTGCCGTTCGATTTGCGAGGCACGCCGTTTCAAACCAAAGTCTGGCTGGCGCTCAGCAAGGTCCAGTATGGCAAGACAGTGACCTATAGCGACCTCGCGGAGAAAATTCAGCAGCCCACGGCGGTGCGCGCGGTCGCGATGGCGAATGCGCGTAATCCGCTGCCCATTATCGTGCCTTGTCATCGTGTCATCGGGAAAGACGGCGCTCTCACCGGCTATTCCGGCGGCGGCATCGAACGCAAGGCCGCGCTGTTGCAGCTTGAAGGCGTACTGCTTTAAGGAAGGTCAGCTTTAAAGGACAAGGTTGACCTGACGGCCTTGCCCGTGCGGCTGCTCCGGCGGATAGGCTACGCCGACATGCGCTTCCGTGATCCGTGTCTGGCCGACATCCAGCTTGACCGCGTGAACCCGCAGACTTTGCGGCTTGGCATGACCCAAAACATCCTGCAGCGCATCGGGCGGAATTTTTGTGCTGAGATATTGGGTGAGTGTTGCCGCCATCGTCACATCAAGTATGATCTGCTTATCAAGCCGCGCTTCCGCGTAGGGCATCACATCTTTCTCGCCTTTCGGCTTACCGCGGCGCTGCACCAGCAGGCGTGGCTCCTGCTTGGCCAGCATAGGGTAACAGGTTTCCTCCGCGGCATCGCTCCAGGTCAGACGGATGGCGACCGGTTCTTTACCGAGCAGGCCGAGATAATGATCTTTACGCATAGCTTATCCTACCGGATCGGCATGAAATTAAAGCATAAAATTATTGGTTAAGCGATGAAAGCCATCCGGCTGTCGAGCTTCTGGCCTTTAGGGCGATAGGCGAAATGCACCACGGCCTGCTCAATCGCGCTGCCCCCATCGTTCAGTTTCACACTGGTCACGTCAAGGTGCGTCTGCGCGCTGCTTTTGTTGGCAAGGCTAGCGAGGTGGTTCAGGCTACCGGCGGCTTTGCCGTGCAAATGCTCAAGCAGACGCGCAACTGTCTCCTGCTCCAGCCGATGGCCGTGCTGACGGCGTGCCTGTGCATAGCTAACGCCAGTCTTGCACTTCGGGCTGGGGAAGAGCTTTTGGTGTAGTGGGTAAACCGCTTCGGCCACCGCCTGGCTCCACGCCAACCTGATGGTCACGGTCTTGCTTTTGCCAAGGGGCAACAGGATATCTTCTTGCATGGCTTGCCTGTGCGGTTTCACCATCCCCTCTTAGCCGGTTTTCTTGAAACTAAAGCCTGCTTTTTGTCCGGTCCGCCAACGCCTAGGTTGCCTATTCGGCTCTAGCCGAGCCGGAAAATCTTTGCTAAACAAGGGGTAACTTTCTCCGCCCTTATTCCGGGAGCCTCATCGCGCCATGAAACTGACGATTGAACGCGCCGCGTTGCTGAAAAGCCTTGCCCATGCCCAAAGCGTCGTCGAACGGCGCAATACGATTCCTATTTTGGCGAACCTGTTGATTCGCACCGGCCAGGGCTCGGTCAGCTTCGCCGCGACGGATATGGATTTGGAATTCGTCGAGAGTGTGGCGGCGGATGTCGGCCGCGCCGGCACTATCACCGCGCCCGCCCATACGCTCTATGAAATCGTACGCAAATTGCCGGATGGCGCGCAGGTCGAGTTCAACGCCGCCAACGCCAATCAACTCACACTCTCGGCGGGGCGGTCGCAATTCAAGCTTGGCTGTTTGCCGGTCGAAGATTTCCCGCAAATGTCAGAAGGCGCGATGCAACACAAATTCACGCTGAGCGGCCCCGACCTCTGCACCCTGATAGACCGCACGCGCTTCGCTATCTCGACGGAAGAAACACGTTATTACCTGAACGGCATTTACCTCCACGCTACCACCGCCAACAAGATTGATGTGCTGCGCGCTGTGGCGACTGATGGCCACCGCCTCGCACGGCTCGAGATGCCGGCGCCGCAAGGTGCCAAGGGCATCCCCGGCATCATCATTCCGCGCAAGACGATTCAGGAAATCCGCAAACTGCTCGACGAAGTGACCAGCCCGGTCGAGATCAGCATTTCCGAAACCAAAATCCGCTTCGCCTTTGACCAGGTGGTGCTCACCTCCAAGCTTATCGATGGCACCTTCCCAGACTACGAGAAGGTCATTCCGAGCGGTAACGACAAAAATCTGGAGATTGATGCGCGCGCCTTCGCCGCTGCCGTGGACCGCGTCGCCACCATTGCCAGCGAAAAGACCCGCGCCGTCAAGCTGGCGCTCGCCCCCGGCCACCTGACTATTACCGCGAGCAGCCCGGAAGCGGGTAGCGCGACCGAAGAGCTGGAGGCGCGTTATGACGCCGCCCTCATCGATGTCGGCTTCAACGCGCGTTATCTGCTGGATATCACGCAGCAGATAAAGGGCGACGGTCTGCGCCTGACGCTTGCCGACGCCGCCGCGCCGGTCATCGCGCAGGATGTGGCG
>JAGOHT010000006.1 GCA_017996055.1 Alphaproteobacteria bacterium | reverse complement strand
TTCTGGCAGTTTGAGCAGAAATTCATCGGCATGGGCGGCTTTGGCGGCGGCCATGACCTCATCGTCGTTTGCTTCGGGACGACCATACCGAATATTATCCCAGGCATTCAGTGAGTAAACGACCGGGTCCTGTGCAACCAGCCCGATTTGGCGGCGCAAGTCCAGGGGGGCGAAGTGCCGGATATCTTCTCCGTCAAGCAGCACGGCGCCTTGCTGTGGGTCATAAAAGCGCAAGATGAGCTGAAACAGTGTGGTCTTGCCAGCTCCGCTGCTGCCGACAATCGCCAATTTCTCGCCCGCTGCGACGTCTAAGTTTAGGCGGCGAAGTGCCGGTTGTTCTAGTCGTGATGGATAAGCAAAGGTAATGGCATTGAAGGCCAGCGCACCGCGTACGGGTATGGGCAGGGGCTTTGGCTGCTCCGGCGCTTTGATGTCGGGCGGGACAGCCAGAAGTTCAAAGATGCGCTCGGTTGCACCGGATGCACGCTGCAAATCGCTGGACACTTCGCTGATAGCCCCGACGGCACCCGCAACAAGAATAGCATAGAAAATAAAGGACGAGAGCTGTCCCGCTGTGACTCGACCGCTCAGAACATCATGTCCACCAATCCACAGGATGATGCCGATGGAGCTGAAGACGAGCACAATGACGATCATCGACATCAGCGCGCGGGCACGAATACGCTGCATTGCGCTGTCGAGCGCTTCCTCGACGCGGGAACCAAAATGCTTGATGTCGTAGGCTTCATGCGTATTTGCCTGCACGGTTTTGATGCCGTGGATGGTTTCATCGATATACGCGCTGACATCGGCGATTTTTTCCTGGCTTATTTTTGAATAACGCCGCACGCGTCTGCCGATAATCACCATCGGCGCCACCACCAGCGGCACAACAACAAGCACAAGTATGGTCAGCCGCCCGCTGGTCAGCATCAGCATCGCCAGACCACCGATGAGCAATAAACAGTTGCGTAAGGCGACCGAAGCAGACGAGCCGATGACCATTTGCAGGATGCTGGTATCGGTTGTCAGGCGGCTGATGATGTCGCCGCTGCGCGCGGTTTCAAAATAGCCCGGGCTGAGGCTCATGAGGTGATTGTAAACCGCCTGGCGCAAATCGGCGACGACGCGCTCACCTAGCCATGAGACAAGAGAGAATCGGGCGTAAGTGGCAATGGCGAGAATGACGATAACCGCGAAGAGCAGTGCAAGCGAATGGTCGAGCATTCCCGGATTGGCGGTGACAAAGCCCTGGTCAACCACCAGCCGCAGGCCAGTGCCGATGGCCAGGACCGTGCTAGCCGCTACACATAATGCCGCCAGTGCCCCCACGATTTGCCATCGATAGGGCTTCAAATAGGGCAAAACCATGCGCAGAGGGCGTAAATCGCGCTTTGGCGGCGCGTTTTTGTCATCCGGAAGAGGAAATGAGTCACGGCGCATGACGATTTAGTTCCTAAGTCTATGAAAAGGCATCATTATCATTGTTGCAGTAGGTCGGCGCGGCGTGTAGGCAGAGATGGTGTGGCTTTGTCATACGTCAAATTAACCTAATCGCCAACCCAAGCAAGGGGCTGGACAGGCGCGGCTTTGACGCTTAGACATCTTGCCTACCAAGCGGTGCCGATTCCGTCGGCGGTCGCATATAGATGAATCAGGCCGGTGAGAATCGGTTTGCTCTGCAACATACGGAAAGGCAAGTCGTACCATGAGTGATGTGGCCGAACAGGTTAAGAAGATCGTCGTCGAACATTTGGGCGTTGATGCCGCCAAGGTGACGGAAAATGCCAGCTTTGTTGACGATCTCGGCGCCGATAGCCTTGATACCGTTGAGCTGGTGATGGCGTTTGAAGAAGCGTTTAATGTTGAGATTCCCGACGATGCGGCGGAAAAAATCGCCACCGTCAAGGATGCGATTGATTATATCAATCTCAAGAAAGCAGCCTGAAGCGCACGCGCTCAGGCGCTGTGTATAAGGTCTTGACGGACAGGAAATCGCACGCACATCATAGGTGATGCGTGCGTTTTCATTTTAAGCTTAGAGCGATGGCGAGGCGAGATTCGGCAATGCGGAGAGTAGTCGTTACCGGTATGGGTATTGTATCCCCGCTTGGCGTGGGCGTTGCACATAATTGGCGGCGTCTCACCGCTGGCGATAGCGGACTCGCGACCGCCTACGGCTTCGAAATCGCCGATCTGGCCTGTCAGGTCACCGGTCAGGTGCCGCGCGGCGTGGGTGAAGGTCTCCTGAATATGGACGACTTTGTGCCACCCAAAGACCAAAAGAAGATGGACGCATTTATTCAATACGCCATCGCGGCCGCTGCGGAAGCCATCAAAAATTGCGGTTATCAACCAGCGAACGACGAAGCCCGCGAACGCGTTGGTGTGCTCATCGGCTCCGGCATCGGCGGCTTGCCTGAGATTTATGACACCTCTGTGACTTTATTTGAAAAGGGGCCGCGCCGCGTTTCGCCTTTCTTCATTCCGGCCTCTCTCATCAATCTCGCTTCGGGACAAGTCTCGATTATCCATGATTTCCGCGGCCCCAATCATGCCGTCGTCACTGCCTGTTCCTCCGGAGCGCACGCCATCGGGGATGCGGCGCGGATGATAATGCTGGATGACGCCGATATCATGGTGGCAGGCGGCGCTGAGTCCGCGATTTGCCGTGTGGGCATTGCCGGTTTTTGTGCGGCGCGCGCTATGTCTACATCATTCAACGCCACGCCAACGAAAGCCTCGCGCCCCTATGACAAAGACCGCGATGGTTTTGTCATGGGCGAAGGCGCAGGTATAGTGGTTCTGGAAGAATATGAGCACGCCAAGAAGCGCGGCGCGACGATTTATGCTGAACTCGTCGGCTATGGCTTGTCCGGCGATGCCTATCACATGACCGCACCACATGAAGAGGGCAACGGTGCTTTCCGCGCCATGCGGATGGCGGTGCAGCGCGCTGGCGTAACTCCCGACAGGATTGATTACATCAATGCGCATGGCACTTCGACGCCCAAGGGCGATGAAATCGAGCTGCGGGCTGTGCGTAAGCTCTTTGGCGATGCCTTCGGCACGGTGGCCTTGTCCTCGACCAAATCGTCCATCGGGCACCTGCTCGGTGCAGCAGGGGCGGTTGAGGCGATATTCTCGATCATGGCGATGCGGACGAATATCGCGCCGCCGACGCTCAATTTGGATAATGTGTCCGAAGAATGCCTTGGCATAAATTTAGTGCCACATAAAGCGCAGGAACGGAAAATCGATATTGCATTGTCCAATTCCTTTGGCTTCGGCGGCACGAATGCCTGCCTGATTTTCAAAGAGCCGGAGTAAGGCTCAATTTGACATGTCAGGCTTGCTTTTCGTTAGCTCGCCATTATTTCAATAGCGAACGGGTTTGGCCGTGGTCATTGAACGACGGTTGAATGTCCTAAAGTGACAGCGATTTGAGCCTTTATGAATTTTATCGCGCTACAGATGCTTTTTGGCGATCGCGGCAAATATGTTGCGATGATCGTCGGCATCACCTTTGCGGCGCTGATAATGACGCAGCAACCGTCGATATTCCTCGGCCTGATTAGCCGCACCTATAGTTATGTTGGTGAGCTTTCGCTGCCCGATATTTGGGTCATGGACCCAACGGTCGATTTTGTCGAGGAGAGTAAGCCGCTGCGCGACACGGAATTGCAGCGGGTGCGCGGAGTCGAGGGCGTCGCCTGGGCCGTACCACTGTTTAAGGGGTTGCTCACGGTTCTCTTGCCGGATGGGCAGCGTAAGATTATCGATGTTTCTGGCGTTGATGATGCGACGCTGATCGGGGCACCGAAGATTATGCTGAAAGGCAGCATCGCTGATTTGCGGCAAGAAGACGGTATTATAATCGACTCAAATGCCGCCAGTGAACGCTACGTCATAACGGATGCGAACGGCAAGAAACGTCCGCTTGGCATGGGTGATGTGTTGGAAATCAATGACCAGCGCGCCGTCGTCGTCGGCATCGCCAAAATGGAACGTACTTTTACGACGCAGCCTCTGGCCTTCACGACCTTCTCCCGCGCCATGCGCTATGCGCCTGGCCAGCGGCGGCTGCTGACCTATGTACTGGTCAAGGTGCAGCCGGGGGCGGATATCGCCACCGTCGCGCGCCGTATCAAGGAAAAGACCGGTCTGACGGCCTATGGCAAGGAAGAGTTCAAGGTGGTCAACCGCACCTACTGGATGAAGAATACCGGAATCCCGATTAATTTCGGCATCTCGGTCTTTCTCGGTTTTCTGGTTGGGGCGGCGATTGCTGGCCAAACCTTCTATAGTTTTGTGCGCGAAAGCCTGAAGCAGTTTGCCGCGCTCAAGGCCATGGGGGTGCGGAACCGCACGCTGGTGCGCATGGTGCTGCTTCAGGCGCTGGTTGTCGGCGTGATTGGCTATGGTTTCGGCGTAGGCCTTTCCGCGCTGTTCGGTACGGCTGTTGAGGGCGGCGTATTGGCTTTTTACATGCCCTGGCAGCTTCTCCTTCTTAGCGGTGCCGGTGTGCTTCTCATCGTCATGCTGGCAGCGCTTTTGTCATTACGGTCGGTTATCAAGCTCGACCCCGCGACTGTGTTCCGGAGCTAGGCCATGGCACAGCCGTCGTATCGCACGGAAACAGTACCCCGCCAGGCCGTCATTTGCCAGGCTCTCACCAAGTCGTTTGGTGACAAGGATAACCGCGTCATGGCGCTGCGTGGCGTTAATCTCGTCGTGCGCCAGGGCGAAATGATGATGCTGGTCGGGCCGTCGGGTTGCGGCAAGACGACGCTCATTTCCATCGTCGCCGGAATTTTGCGCCCTGACGGCGGTTCCTGCACGGTGCTGGATACCGATGTCGCAAAACTATCCGCCGACAAGGCGGTCGCATTCCGCGCCAAAAATGTTGGTTTCATATTCCAATCTTTTAATCTTCTCCCCGCGCTGACGGTGACGGAGAATGTTGCCATTCCACTCATCATCAATGGTGTCGCCCGACCTGTTGCCTTACGGCGGGCACAGGCAATTCTAGCGGAAGTCGGGCTGGGAGAACGCACACAGGCTATGCCGCTTCAGCTCTCTGGTGGGCAGCAGCAGCGGGTGGCAATTGCACGCGCACTTGTGCATGAGCCCCAGCTGATTGTCTGCGACGAGCCGACGAGCGCGCTCGATCATGAAACCGGCGAGCAGATTATGGCGCTGATGCGTAAAGCAGTGCATGAGCGTGGCGCGACGATGGTCATCGTCACGCATGATAATCGCATTTTCCCCTATGCCGACCGTATCGCCAAGATGGATGACGGTCACATCGTCGCCATTGCCGACGAACCAAACAGTAAGTGAGGACGACTATGCCGAGCCGCAATTTTATCAGCCGCACCATTGTCCCCGCTCTAGGTATGTGTGGCCTGCTTTATGCTAGCTATTTTACCATCGCGCAGGCGAATGCGCCGGAAGCACCGCCGCTGCAGCTCAATCTGCCGTTGGAAAATCAGTATGACCATGCGCTTTCCGGCTCCGGCCTTATTGAGGCCAATACGCGTAACATCGTGGTGGGTAGCCATGTCCCAGGCGTTATCCAGCAGGTTTTGGTGACGGAAGGTGATGTCGTGCAGGCGGGAGCACCACTCTTTGTGCTTGATGACCGCACCGCCAAAGCCCAGATTCTGGTGAGTGAGGCCGAGCTGGCTGCAGCCAAGGTCGCGCTCGCCGATCAGAAAGACCAGATGCAGCGCGCCGATCAGCTAACACGTGGGATCAGCGTCACGACTGACAAGCTTGAGCGTCTGCAGTTCGCGGTCGCCACAGCATCGGCGAATGTCGATAGCGCCAAGGCGCGCCTTGACGCCGCACAAGTGACGTTGGCTAAGTTGACGGTGACGGCGCCGGTGACGGGGCGCGTGCTGAAGGTCAATATTCGTGCCGGAAACTTCGTCGAGGCTAACGGCAGCCAGACACCTGTTGTTTTAGGCAATGATGATCCGCTCTATGTCCGTGTCAGTATTGATGAAAACGATGTGTGGCGGCTGCAGCCCGGTGCCGAGGCGAGAGGTGCGTTGCGTGGCAACCGTGACATCAAGTTTCCGCTTAAATTTGTCCGCATTGAACCCTATGTCATTCCCAAGAAGTCCCTGACTGGCACGACTACCGAGCGGGTGGATACGCGTATTATCGAGGTGCTTTACGAAGTCTCCGTCAAGGATCAGCCGCTGTATATTGGCCAACTGGTGGACGTTTTCATCAAAGCAGAAAAATAAATTCGGATTTTGCACTTTCCTGCCAAGGCTTTTGCCTCCACAGCCGTCTTGATAGATAATCGGCTACCACGGCAGGGAATCAAAAAATGCCTTCTGTCTTTAAAAAGACTGCTATCGCACTGATATTGCAATTAATATCCACTAGCGCGGGCGCTTGTTCACCTGTCTTTCATCAGCCACCCAGCCAGGCAGAAATCTTCCAGACCTCTGAGGTGGTGTTGCTTGGCAAGGTAGTCGCTGTCGCGCCTGGGCTGCCCGCTGATTTTAAGCCAGCCAAACCCGAAATTCTCGCCGAGAAACGGCGCCAAGCGCGGCGTCTGGATATCGATAGCATAGGTCAGACCATCACGCTCGCGGTAGAGCGACTTTATAAAGGACCTGAGAGTGAAAAAGTCACCGTGCTGGATCAGGCCGAGCGGCGCATCAATAGCTGTGACGTTGCCTATGACTGGCAAGTCGGCGACCGGGTTACTGTGTTTGCCAACCATGACGGCAATTATATCACGCTGCCACCGATGCTCGATGACCGTCACATCTACTCACAGTTTGACCCCACAGTACGATATGGGGCCATTAAGCCAGACCATCCTTATGCTAAGGCCATTGGCGAAGAGGCCGAGCTGTTTAAGAACATTTTGCAAGCATTACCGAAATAACCCGAACCCCAACGACGGAGACCACAATGCGTAAAACTTTACCGACACTCATGCTGTCACTCACCGTTGGCCTAGGGTGGAGCAACCTGACGCTGGCGGAAGAGCTGCACGCCACCACAGTGGTTTCCGCGGCAACCATATTTGCCGACCGGGCGCTGGTGAGCCGCTCGGGGCAGGTCAAGCTACCCGCCGGGGCACACACCATCATTGTGGAGAACATGCCGGCGGGTTTTGATGAAAGCTCGCTGCGTGTGGAGGGAAGTGGCTTGTCAGCCGTGAAAATTGGCGCGGTTGAGGTCAAGCATATTTACTTGGCTGAGTTGGCGCAGCAGGCCGAGCGTGAGCGCGCCAAGGCACTGCAGGCTAAGCAGGATGAAAAATCGATGGTGGAAGCGGAAATCGAAGCGCTCAGAATCCGTCAAAGTTTTATCGAGAAAGTAGCAGCCAATGGCGCGAATAATCAGCAGCCGAATGATGGCGGCGCGAAGCTAGACTTCATGCCCGAGAAGTGGACACAGGCCTGGACGACGCTACAGAACGGCATGGCCGAAACCGCCAAGGGGTTGGCTACCAAGCAGATTGAATTGCGTAAAATCGGCGAGGATATTGCCAAGCTGCAGCGCGACTATGCCCAGGTGCAGACCGCACAGCGCGAGCGGCGCGATGTGCAAATCCGCGTGGAGAGCAAGGAAGCAACCGAGTTTGATTTGACCATGAAGTATCAGACGCGCGGTGTGGCATGGAATGCCGTCTATGATGCGCGGCTCGATACGGGCAAGGGAGAAATTCAACTCGAACAATATGGCATGGTGGCGCAGAACACTGGCGAAGACTGGCATGATGTGGCGCTGACGCTTTCCACCGCAAGGCCGGAGCTGGGTACGGAAATGCCGCGCCTTAACCCGTGGTATATCGCGACCATCAAGGAGGTTTATGCCCAGAATGCAGCATTAGGCGGCACCTTCAGCAATTTCCGTGCTATGAAGAATAAAGTTGCCTCGGCACCTGCCGCCCTCAGCGCGCCAATGGAGGCAGACAGCGCTGCTCTGGACGCCGTTGAAGAAAAGAAGGATGTCAGGCGCGAAGCCGAAATGCCGGTAGCGCAGGCGATAACGACGGATTATTCCGCTATGTTTCAGGTGCCGGGCAAGGTGGAGCTGAAATCCATCAATACGCCCGCTAAGTTCTTTGTCGGCAAACAGCCGCTAAAGGCCAGCCTGCATGTCGAGGTCTCACCCCGCACCGGCACACAGGCTTACTTGTTTGCTAAGGTGACGAATACTGAGAAGTTCCCGATTATCCCAGGCGGAGTGGCGAAGTATCGTGACGGTGCTTTCATGGGCAATGCGGGCATGAGCCTGCTGCGTCCGGGCGAGACGCTAGGCCTGTCGTTTGGTATGGATGACCGCGTCAAGGTCGATTACCAGAAGACTAGCCAGACGCAGGATAACCCGACGCTATATTTTGTCGGCGATATCACGGTGGAACGCGCCTATCAGACGAAAATCAAGAACCTGCATGACAAGCCGATCAATATCACGGTGTTTGACCAGTATCCGATTGCGTCTGACGCCGACATTAAGACCGAGCTGCAGGAAGACAAAACAACGAAAGGTTACACGGTGGATGCCGACAAGCGGCAGGGTGTAATTCAGTGGGCATTCACCTATCAGCCGCAGGAAGAGAAGGCGCTCGATCTCGGCTTCCGCGTGAAATACCCTAAGAATGCACGTGTGCCGAACTTCTAGGGTCTCATGGCAGCGCGTTGCTGGCTGCCTTCAATTGGGATAAATTTGCGGTACGCCACACACTTTCGGTGCACCGCATTTCACTAAGGCTCGACAATGCCAATAATATCACACGATGGAGACCGCAATGCGTAAAACCTTACCCGTCTTGATGCTCTCCTTCGCCGTTGGTTTGGGCTGGTGCAATCTGGCGCTCGCTGATGAAATTCATGCCAAAACCGCAGTTTCCGCAGCAACGATATTTTCTGACCGTGCGCTGGTCAGCCGTACGGGGCAGGTCAAGCTGCCCGCCGGGGCGCACACCATCATCGTCGAGAATATGCCGGCGGGGTTTGATGAAAGATCGCTGCGGGTCGAAGGAAGTGGCTTGTCAGCCGTGAAAATTGGCGCGGTTGAGGTCAAGCATATCTATCTGGCTGAGTTGGCGCAGCAGGCGGAACGCGAACGCGCCAAGGCGCTGCAGGCCAAGCAGGATGAAAAATCGATGGTCGAAGCGGAGATTGAAGCGCTCAAAATCCGCCAAAGCTTTATTGAGAAAGTCGCAGCCAACGGCGCGAATAATCAGCAGCCGAATGATGGCGGCGCGAAGCTGGACTTCACGCCGGAGAAGTGGACGCAGGCCTGGACGACGCTGCAGAACGGCATGGCCGAAACCGCCAAGGGGTTGGCCACCAAGCAGATTGAATTGCGCAAGATTGGGGAGGATATCAACAAACTCGCGCAGGAAGTGGCAGAGGTGGCGACCGCGCAGCGCGAGCGGCGCGATGTGCAAATCCGGGTGGAAAGCAAAGAAGCGACCGAGTTTGACTTAACAATAAAATACCAATCATCCGATGTCAGCTGGAACGCGGTGTACGACGCGCGTCTGGATACGGGCAAGGGAGAAATTCAGCTCGAACAATATGGCATGGTGGCGCAGAGCACCGGTGAAGACTGGCACGATGTGGCGCTCACGCTCTCCACCGCGCGGCCAGAGCTGGGCACCGAAATGCCGCGCCTCAACCCGTGGTATATCGCGACGATTAATAATACAACCTTACAGTCGTATTCTGTAGGTGATTTTGCAGAAGCAGAAAATGGAACAGTAATGCTTCGCGAAGCGCCAGGCGGAAAGGCTTCTCCAAATTTTATTGCAGCACAAAAAGAAGCTCGTGCAGACAAGCCGGTGCGACGTCTAGCCGAAATGCCGGTGGCGCAAGCAGTGACCACGGACTATTCGGCGATGTTTCAAGTACCGGGCAAGGTGTCGCTGAAATCCATCAATACGCCCGCGAAGTTCTTTGTCGGAAAACAGCCGCTGAAGGCCAGCTTGCATGTTGAGGTCTCGCCGCGCACCGGCACGCAGGCCTATCTGTTTGCCAAGGTCACGAATACAGAAAAGTTTCCGATTATCCCGGGCGGCGTGGCGAAGTATCGTGACGGTGCTTTCATGGGCAATGCGGGCATGAGCCTGCTGCGTCCGGGCGAGACGCTAGGCCTGTCGTTTGGTATCGATGACCGCGTGAAGGTCGATTACCAGAAGACTAGCCAGACGCAGGACAACCCGACGCTATATTTTGTCGGCGATATCACGGTTGAGCGTGCCTATCAGACGAAAATCAAGAACCTGCATGACAAGCCGATCGATATCACGGTGTTTGACCAATATCCGATTGCGTCCGACGCCGATATCAAGACCGAGCTGCAGGAAGACAAGACCACTAAAGGTTACACGGTGGATGCCGACAAGCGGCAGGGTGTAATTCAGTGGGCATTCACCTATCAGCCGCAGGAAGAGAAGGCGCTCGATCTCGGCTTCCGCGTGAAATACCCCAAGAATGCCCGCGTGCCAAACTTCTAGGATGTACGAGCGGCGCACACGAAAGTGTACGCCGCTCAACTTGAAGAAGCATGAGGAATGGTGATGTCAAAGCAACGAAATGTTTGGGGTTTATCATTCTTGACACTCTGCTTTCTGCTAACGCCATTCGCGGCGCAAGCCTGCAAATGCGTTGGCATCTATAAAGACGCGCAAGATATGTATGATCAGGCGGACATCGTCTTCTACGGCAGGTTGGCTGCACCCGACACAAAAGAAGGTGACAGCCTGTTTGAATATTCCCGTGTGGCGAAATCGAGCATCAAACTTGGCAGTGCTAAAATTTCAGCCGTCAATAGCGTCAACTGGAATGCTATGTGTGGCGGCCACTACCAACCTAATCATGATTACCTAGTCTTCATCAAACTTGATCCGACGTCCAAAGCACTACGCATGATGAATGACTGTTATGCCGACACGGTATCGAGCGACGGCATGAAGTATCATTTCCGCAATCAGGATTTTGTAGATTTTCCTTTCTTCAGGGTTAACCCGCTGTCGGCGGTCAATGGCGTGCGGCCACTTTATGCCGACGCGATAAAGGAAGATTTCATCAAAGACTTTGCCGTGCAGCGGGTGCGGGAATGGAGGCGGGCAAATGCACAACCATCAATTCTCCTGCAAAGCCTGACCGTTCCGCAGGCGCGTTTGCTGCACGATGATTATGGCCAGCCTTATTGGCAGGTGCGCGTGGAACCCACGGTTGAAACCCGGGCGGGCAAGGGGGACTTCCAGATTCTCGACATTTATTCGACAAGTTCCGACGACATTATCATCCATCCGGGCAAGTAACCGGTATTTTTGCGCCTGGTTGCCGCCTCCTAGAAACTGAGCTAATAAGACGACGCGCCTGTTCCGGGCGTGCCGTTTTTCATTGCGAGACAACCATGCCAAAAGCCAGCAAGCCGAACGCCGCCATCCGCATCGAGACCGACAGCTTTGGTCCTATCGAGGTGCCCGCCGAGCATTATTGGGGGGCGCAGACGCAGCGCAGCTTGCAGAATTTCAAAATTGGCGGCGAGCGGATGCCCATCGGCCTCGTGCGCGCCTTCGGCATTCAGAAGAAGGCGGCTGCCCTCTCCAATATGAAACTGGGAGTGCTCGACAAGAAATTGGGCGAGGCTATCGTCAAGGCGGCGGATGAAATCATCACCGGCAAGATGGATAATGAATTCCCGCTCGTGGTCTGGCAGACCGGCTCCGGCACCCAGACGAACATGAACGTCAATGAAGTCATTTCTAACCGCGCGATTGAACTGCTGCGCGGCACCAAGGGCAGCAAGAAGCCAGTACATCCCAATGATCACGTTAATATGGGGCAAAGCTCGAACGACAGCTTCCCGACCGCCATGCACATCGCGGCGGTGATGGAGTTCGAAAACGCGCTCATACCAGCGCTGGCGCATTTCGGCGCGGCGCTGGACAAGAAGGCGAAGCAGTTCGGCAAAATCGTAAAAATCGGCCGCACCCATTTGCAGGATGCCGTGCCGGTCACGTTAGGGCAGGAATTCTCCGGCTATGCCACGCAGCTGCAGTTCGCGCAGCAGCGCGCCAAGGAAGCGCTGAAGCGACTTTATCCGCTGGCGCAGGGCGGCACAGCGGTCGGCACGGGGCTGAACGCCAAGCCCGGCTTCGCCAAGGATTTTGCCGCGCAGGTCGCCAAAATGACCGGCAAGCCTTTTACCAGCGCGCCGAACAAGTTTGAGGCACTGGCCACCAACGATGCGATTGTCGAGGCCTCCGGCGCGCTCAACACCATCGCCGTCAGCTTTATGAAGATTGCTAATGACATCCGCTTGCTCGGCTCTGGCCCGCGCTGCGGCATCGGCGAGATTAGCCTGCCGGAGAATGAGCCCGGCTCCTCCATCATGCCCGGCAAGGTGAACCCGACGCAGTCTGAGGCCATGACGATGGTCGCGGCGCAGGTGATGGGCAACCATATGACGGTGACGGTGGCGGGCTCCAACGGCCATTTTGATCGGAACGTCTTCAAGCCGGTTATGATTTATAACCTGCTGCAATCCGTGCGTCTGTTGTCAGACGCCGCGCGCAGCTTCACCGATAATTGCGTGGTGGGGATTGAGCCGAACAAGGAGCGTATCGCCAAGCTGGTCGGCGAGTCGCTTATGCTGGTCACCGCGCTCAACCCGCATATCGGCTATGACAATGCCGCCAAGGTTGCTAAGAAAGCACATGCTGAGGGCACGACACTGAAGCAGGCCTGCCTCGACCTCGGTGTGCTCTCCGCCGCCGATTTCGACCGCTTCATCAAGCCCGCGGATATGGTTTAGCGCGCCAGCGGGCGGGCTCTGCGGGCAGTTGCTTTACTCAATATGCTCAGCGCGCATCCTTTCAGCCCCCGTTGTGCCGGCTGGCCAGAAGTAGCGGGTTCTTCGATTCGCCAATTGTTGACGTGCCAGCGCTTGAGAATATCGGCATGGGCATCTGTAAACTCTTGGAAGACACCGATGCGTATGGCGCTCGTGCCAACATGCTCCATACTGAAGTAGCCGCCGCCGCCGCGCGTACGGTCAAGCGCACAAATTTCTTTGCAAACGCCAAAGTTAAGCGTGCGGCTACCTATATGGGCAACGGGGTGCTGTGCCCAGTCAACATCCTTTTTCGGATCGATGACGACGACGACATGGGGCGGTTGCTGTTCAGCCATAGCGTTGCCTTTTCAGAAAGATGGCGGCGATTGACCACTACTTATCATGAAACTAAATAGAGCGAAGACTGAAAACACAAGGGCGGCCAGTAAACGTTGATTGGGTCGCGTGTTGCCGTCATGATGGGGCGATGAAAGGCGTTTTTCCTACGATTTCCGATGCCGTCCGCCCGACTGTCCGGCCACAGAGATGGGCAAGGAATTCATCCTGAAGCCAGACGACACCACGGCGAACGAGTAGTCGGCAATAGCCCCGGAGAGAGGATCGCGCTCAAAGAGAATGAACGCGATCCAGATTTCCGTTAGAACTTGTATGTTAACCCAACATTGAACGACCGTCCGCTGGCAGGCAGTGGCTCCATGCCGTTGTTGCTGCCATAGGCCATCCCTTTGGCGCTCCAGCCTGAGACATAGGCGCCGCCATTCGGGTCGTAATATTGCTGGTCGAGGATGTTATTAACGCCTGCGGCAAACGTAAGGCCATTCCAGTCATAGGTGGCATGCCAGTTAAGTACACCGAACCCCGGTGTCCGCTGCTCGTTCTGGAATGGCGCTGTCTCATGCTTCCCGGCATTGCCGCGGAGCTCCAATGTCTGGCTAAAATCGCCCAGACGGTGATTAAGCGCAAGTGTGGCGTTGAAAGGCTGCATCCGGTAGAGCGTCGTGCCGTCGTCGACACGCCAGCCATGTGTGAGCCCAAAGGTGGCGGCAAGATCGACATCGCCATAGCGGGTTGATCGCATCAGCGCCTTCTTGCCGCTGATATCGAAGCCGACCATCTGCGCATCGTGATTGGCAAACTGCAGCAGATAGATGCCCGGCGTCATGGCGCCGTTCTTGCCCAGCGAGTCCACATCGATATAGTCCTCGATATAGGAATAATATGCCGTGAGCGTGACATCCCAGTCCGTGCGCTGCGTGTCGTGCCAGCCGGTGCGGATCGTCACGGTGTTGGCTGTTTCTGGCTTCAGGTCAAGGTTGCCGACATACTCCGCGCCGTTACCAAACCAGTTGATCATGCTAGCGGCCATATTACCGGTTGACCAAGCATAGCGCTCATAGAGGTTGGGTACGCGCGATTTGCGCGCGAAGCCTATTTCCCCGTCATAGCTGGGCGATGGTGCATAGAGCAGACTGGCGGTGACGTCGAAAGTGACATCCGTCCGGGCGTGCTCGCGAGCGTTAAAGCGCGCCGCGTCGAGCGCGTAGTTAAGCGACCCTGGCGCAGCGGAGCAACCGCCCATCATGCCACCACTGTTGCAGTCGCTATAGCCTTGCACATTGCCGCTATCCATCCAAACAACAGTATTGCGTACGCCAAGCTTCGAGACCAAGGCAGTGGACCAGCGTCGCTCTAATTCGGCGTAGGTGCTGAAGACATTGCGGCTGCCACCATTGATGCTCCAAAAGGTGTTGTCGCCCATTGCCGGATACCCACCGGGCACGGCTGGCCACCAGTCGTCGAGACGATAGAGACGAAATTCGTTGCCAAGTCGCAGCGTATCCTGAGCCGTAAGTGGCAAGACTGCCTGAGCCGCATAGCCGACGTCGGTGCCCTCCGTGTTCATCGGCATTGGCATCCCCGCACTACGGTCGCTGAGGAAATTCATGTTATGCAGTACCTGCTGCCAATAGGCCTTGACATCAAGCTTGCCCCAGGAGAAATGCCCTTTGTAACCACCATTGGCATACATGCCGGTATTCTTGGTCATGTCCATGTACTGGTTGGGGAAACCCTGGTAGGGCGAATAGCTGTAACCGCCACGGAAGACTAGCTCGCTTTTGTCGAACCCCAAGGCAAGACTGCCGTTATGGCTCTGGTTGAGGAATGAGCTCGCCAGGATGGCATCGCCATTGCCGTCGCGACGGTTGTTACCGTGGCTCCAGGAACCGTCATAACCAATGCTGGCACGCGTGCCGGAGAATGAGACGTTACCGTTGGTGGTGAACTGGTCGCCGTTGCTGCGATAAGCCGTGGTGAGAGCGCCATGAATTGCGAGTTTTTCGTCGCCATCAGCATATACCGGCGCTGCTGGCGCTACGGCTATACTGCCGCCGATGCTGTCACCACCATCGGCCACGGAAATGGAAGTGCTGCTCACGTTTGCGGTGCCAAGATTACCGGGCGAAACATAAGACAAGGCTGGATTCATGTGATTAGGACAAGAAGAAGTTATCGCCATCCCGTCTACGGTGAGGACGTTGCGGTCATCCGCCATACCGCGCAAGATGGGCAGGCTTGAAAAGCCGCCACCCGCCGCGCTGGCAACGCCCGGTATGGTGCTGAGCATAGCTGCAGTATCGATGCCGCCAAGTGTACTTTGTGTTTCAAGGGCTGGCATGACGCTGTCGACGGGCTCGTTGCCAGCCGATTTGGTTACCGTGATGACCGGTATACTGGCGGTCGGATCGGTGGCAGTTTCCGCAAAGGCGGCTTGCAGCCACCCAGTCATGAAGAAAGAGAGTGAAAGGTAAGGCACTGAGCGTGCCAGCGCTAAACGCGAATGCATGATGAATCCTCTGAGCGAATGTTAAGAGATGGTGAGTGAGCAGCTGCGCCAACTCCACGCGCCCTACGGAGCGGCGGGAGCGGTGTCTGCGTCCTGCATCAGAGGATAGTAGGCGGGCCGCGCGGCAATGCCGCGATCTGGAAAAGTGCTGGCGTAAGAGGTGTTTCGGCAGCGTAGCGCAACCTTTGCCAGACAATGAGTAGCGCAGCCAGAAGAACTGCGACGGTGCCCAGCGTTAGGCTATTGACGCCTGAAAAAGGACAGAGCTCGTGCGCCAATGTTCCGCCATCATTGTCGGAATGGTGGGCAGGCTTTTCGTTGCCATCTTTGTCCAGCAGAACGGACTGTGTGCCAAAGCCGGTGCAGATGACGATGCGAACAATACCGTGCCGCAGCGCTGCAAAGTCCGGCATATATCCAATGGGCACCAGTACCCTGAAAATTAGGGACAGGCAAAGTACTGCAGAAAGAATGCGATGGGGCACACGCTGGCGCATAGTGCATTTTGTAGCAAGGCCGGACTAAAATGCAAGCCGGGCGCTTGCATTCCGTGCAGGGTGCTTTCATGATGGGGCGATGAAAGGCGTTTTTCCAGCGATTTCCGATGTTGTCCGCCCTACTTTCCGGCCTGAGGCGGGGAAGAAATTCGTCCTGAAGTCAGACTATACCCCGGCGGGCGACCAGCCGCAGGCGATTGCAGCGCTGGTCGAGGGGCTAGCACGGCAGGAGCGGGACCAGGTGCTGCTCGGAGTCACCGGCTCCGGCAAGACCTTTACGATGGCGCATATCATCCAGCAGACGCAGCGCCCCGCCATCGTGCTGGCGCCCAACAAGACGCTGGCGGCGCAGCTCTATGGCGAGATGAAGAGCTTCTTCCCCGACAATGCGGTGGAATATTTCGTCAGCTATTACGACTATTACCAGCCGGAAGCCTATGTGCCGCGCACCGATACCTTCATTGAGAAGGAGGCAATGGTCAACGAGCAGATTGACCGGATGCGCCACGCCGCGACCCGCGCGCTGTTGGAGCGCGACGATGTCATCATAGTGGCATCCGTCTCATGCATCTACGGCATCGGTTCAGTCGAAACCTATTCGGCGATGGTGGCGGAGCTGGTCAAGGGGCAGCGCATCGGGCGGCAGGAGCTGCTCGCCAAGCTTGTCGAGCTGCAATATAAGCGCAACGATATCGGCTTCGCGCGCGGCGATTTCCGCGTGCGCGGCGATACGATTGAGGTATTCCCCGCCCACTTGTCTGACTGCGCCTGGCGCGTCAACCTGTTCGACGACGAGATTGAAGATATCATCGCGTTCGACCCGCTGACCGGCGACCGTATCGAAGCGCTGGAAGCGACCAAGATTTACGCCAACAGCCACTATGTGACGCCGAAGCCGACGCTGATGCAGGCGATTGAAAGCATCAAGGCGGAGCTGAAAGTGCGTCTCGCGGATTTTATCGCGCGCGGCAAGCTGCTGGAAGAACAACGCCTGCGCGAGCGGGTGCAGTTTGATATCGAAATGCTGCTTGCTTCCGGCTTCTGCGCCGGCATTGAAAATTACAGCCGCTTCCTCACGGGTCGCGCGCATGGCGCGCCACCGCCGACCCTGTTTGAATATCTGCCGGAAAAGGCTTTGCTGTTCGTCGATGAAAGCCACGTCATGGTGCCGCAGTTGAACGGCATGTATCGCGGCGACTTTCAGCGCAAATCTACGCTATCGGAATATGGCTTCCGTCTGCCCTCCTGCGTCGATAATCGCCCACTGAAGTTTGAAGAGTGGGATGCGATGCGCCCGCAGACAGTGTTCGTTTCGGCTACGCCGAGCGACTGGGAATTGGCGCAGACTGGCGGCGTGTTCGTCGAGCAGGTGGTGCGCCCCACGGGCCTGACCGACCCGCCCGTTATTATCCGCCCGACCGAGCATCAGGTTGATGATTTGTTGTCGGAAGTGCGGCAGGTGGTGGGAAAGGGGCTGCGCGTTCTCGTCACCACGCTGACCAAGAAGATGGCCGAGGCGCTCACCGAATATATGACCGAAGCGGGTATCAAGGTGCGCTACATCCACTCCGATGTTGAGACGCTGGAGCGTATCGAGATCATCCGCGATTTGCGGCTTGGTGTTTATGACGTGCTGGTCGGCATCAACCTGCTGCGCGAAGGGCTGGATATCCCGGAATGCGGGCTGGTGGCGATTTTGGACGCCGATAAGGAAGGCTATCTGCGCTCGCGCACTGCGCTCATCCAGACCATCGGCCGCGCGGCACGCAATATCGCGGGCAAAGCGATTTTGTATGCCGACCGCATGACGCAGAGCATGGAGCGCGCGATTGAGGAAACCAATCGTCGCCGCGCGCGGCAGGAAGCCTATAATCTCGAGCATGGCATTACGCCAGAAAGCGTGCAGAAAGCCATCGGAGACATTCTCGGATCGGTTTACGAGAAGGATTATGTTCAGGTTGCGACGAACGACGCCGACCATCTGGTCGGCAAGAGCCTGCAGAACCATATCAAGGATTTGGAAAAGAAGATGAAGGCGGCGGCAGCCAACCTGGAGTTTGAGGAAGCGGCGCGTCTGCGCGATGAAATCCGGCGGCTGGAAATTGCCGACCTCGGCGTGCCCAATGCCAAGGCCGGTGCCCGCAGCGCCGCCCAATCCCCGCGCCGGAAGATGAAGCGGTAAGCCCTATTCTTGGGGCAGGACTGTGTTGTTGTCTACCAGCAGCACAACACGCGGCTGCCAATTTCTAGTCTCTTCCTCTGTCATCGTAGCGTAGGCGGCGATGATGACATTGTCGCCCGGCTTGGCCTTGTGCGCGTCGGCACCCTGAATACCAATCGTGCCGCCGCCAGCCGGAGCCGGGTTGGCAGAGGTCGTCAGCCGCTCGCCGTTGGTAATATTATAGAAGTCCACCTGCTCATGCGCTAAAATGCCAGCAGCGGCAATCAGGCCAGAATCGATAGCCACCGAGCCCAGATAGTCGCGGCTGGCATCTGTAACAGTCGCACGGTGCAGTTTGCCCTTTAGCAGCGTCAGGAGCATATTATGGCCTCGTTTATTGGTGGCGCATATGGCTCATATATTACAAATATTGCGCATCTTTGTAGCCTACTTCATCATCAGCATTGCCTGTTTTCTGATGCTGCGGCTGATCGTCGGCTATCTGGAGTTTCGCGGCGACGAGCAATTCCTGGCCTATAAGCAGGATTATATCGGCAATCCGGTTTGGAAAACTGCGTTTTATGTCCATGTCTTTACGGCGGTGCTCGCTCTCTCTGCCGGATTCACCCAGTTCTCGCAGGAACTTCTGCGCGAGCACACAGCCCTGCACCGCTTCATGGGCAAGCTCTATGTCTTCAATATTCTTTTCATCAACGTGCCGGTCGGCATGGTGCTGGCAATATATGCGAACGGCCAGTTGGTCGGGAAAACTGCTTTTGTGTTGCTCGACTGTCTGTGGTTCTGGTTTACCTATCGCGCCTATCAATGCGTCCGACAGAAAAAATTTGCCGAGCACAAGCGCTTCATGATCCGCAGCTTCGCGCTGACCTTCTCCGCCATCACGCTACGGTCATGGAAGGAGATTATCAGCCACAGCTTCACCATCGATATTGCACAACTATATATGATTGATGCCTGGTTGGGCTTCGTGCCGAACCTTATCGTCTCCGAACTGGTTATCCGAAAAAGGCTGCACTAGCCTAGCGCATGAAGGGCATGTTTTTTCTGATAATCATATCCATGACCAGACAAAAGCCAAAAAAACAGCCCGAATAGAGCACCAGAAAAGCCAACAGCTTCAGGTTTGTCACACCTTTGGCCAGCCATTTCTTACAGCCAAGAATTGCAATGGCGGCGCTGCCGATAAAAGCGATAAACGGCACTAAATCAAGCATCAATCTGTAGTTGTTCATCGCAGAGCCTATCGCTGGAATGAGACTGAATGATCAAAAATCAAAAAGCACGCGAAGGCGATGCCGATAAAGCCAAGTAAAAAGCTGATGGTGAAGCCCAGTAGCTTCAAATTGGTAACGCGTGCGACCAGTGCGCGTTTGAAAATCAGCAGAGAAAAAAAGTAAGCCCCAAAAAAGCTGACGCCGAGTAGGGCGAGGGGGATAAGCTCCTGACTGCGCATAGTGGCCTTCCACGACTGTCTAAAGGACAAATTCAGGCTATATAAGAAAGATGTGTGCTGCAATGATGATGGAAGAAAGGCTAAAAAATGGCAGATAACAAAGAATTAGAAGCCAAGCGCCAGAAATTGGCGCGCCTCTATATCATCGGCGGCAGCGTGGTTTTCGGGCTGGCGGTCATCCTGCGCGTCGCGCTGGCGGAGACAGATGCCACGCGCAACACCATCATCGCCAGCGCGTTCTTCTTCGGCAGCCTTGGTGTTGTCCTCGCCCATATCGTGCAGCGGCGCAGCAGCTGAGCCTTGTCAGTCCTTAAGGTCTAGCAGCAAGGCTGCTTTCACTGTGTATGTTGTTCCCACTTCGACTGACGCATTGTTCGCGTTCACGATATAGCTTCAACAGAGATATGAGGTGCAAACAAACGAAGATCGGGGCGGCGAAGAAGGCTGCGAGCATGATGCTGTGGTTCGGCGTTAAGTCATGCAACATAACGAACGACAATCCGGCCGCCACCATCACAATGTCCAACAAACCAAACAAATTGGCGAAACAGACCGACCCCGCGCAACCTTCGCCGCGTCCCCAGACAAGCCCGGCTTTCAAGGCAAGAAACGCAGCGGTGATATGCGTTAACCCGTCGGCAATGCCGAAGCCTGTCGGCATTTGCTGCAGGCTTGTAGCAACCAGAAATCCAGCACCAAGAAAAGCGCGCAACCCCTGTGGCAATAGCAACAACTCGTGTGGTGTCGCCATGAGTGCCTGACGCAGCGGTGCGAGCAGCAGCGCGCCCGACGCAGCTACAACGCTACCCATGAGCAATGCAAAAAAAGCGAGACTGGATATATCGTTCGGCAGAAAGCTATGGGTCGTTACACGCCAGACAAGAGCGACAAGCCACGCCAGGAGCAAGCCAGCGACCATAAAGCGGCGTCTACCAGACCAGCCCGCGCGTCGAAGGATTTCCAGCAGAAACCCGCCAAGGGCAATATCAGAGAGCAGCGTGATAACGGTAGGGAGGTTGGCGGCGAAACTATCCATAGGCATCTCCACGGGTTGATGGAGAAGCAAATCTAACATATTATGGACGTGGTAATAAGTACGCACTAATAATGCCTATAGTATCCTATTTGATACTAATGAGGAATTTATGCGAAAACAACGCCATCAGGCTTATACCAACTGCCCGGTTGAGGCTTCGCTCGACCTCATTGGTGGGAAATGGAAAGCGATTTTGCTCTTCCGCATTATAGAGCAGACGCGGCGCTTTAATGAGCTGCGGCGTCTGGTTCCAAACATGACGCAGCGTATGTTGACCAACCAACTGCGCGAGTTGGAAAGCGATGGGCTCATCTCCCGCAAGGTCTATGCACAGGTGCCGCCTAAAGTGGAATATGCAATTACGCCGTTTGGTAAGACGCTGCTGCCCGTGCTGCTCGCGCTAAAGTCATGGGCAGAAAAACATATGCCGGAGCGTATGAAATGAATCAGTATTGAATTGGTGGACCAATTGTGGAGAAGCTGGGCACTCGTGGTCATTAAGTTTGGATTGGCAGAAAAATCTAATGCTAATGGGCTGCTCGGGTAAGAAGACGCGGTTCAATGCGAAGTAAGGTTATATTAACTTTGTCAGGTAAACCTAAACGCGTAATAATGCTACCGAATCAATCTTAAGCTGATATGCGTTTAATGCTTACACATGCAGCTTATAAGAAAACTATCTTCGGGACGCAGGTTGGACATTCAATTCCATACAGAGTCAATCCGACAGACATGTAGCAGCAAAGCGATTGCCGAAAGAAAATTTGGTCAGGCTGTAGCGCTACAGCTGCGGAATCGTTTGTCGGACATACGGGCGGCTCAAAACATCAACGAAGTGCTTGTAGGCTTGAAAGACAAAAAAATAAACGTCCTTGATCAAATTCGAGTAGTTGACTTAACAAACAGCTATGAGATGCTTCTGCAAGCAAACCATAGGGTTAATCCCAAGGCTGGCGATGGTTCTGTTAACTGGGCCGCTGTTGATAGAGTCAAAGTAGTCTCAATCGAAAAGGAAGTCAGCCCTTGAGAACGCAAATTCAAGCCGATTGGTATTCGCCACCTGGAGCAACCATCCAAGATGCTCTCAGAGAAAAAAAACTAGGCTTAGGTGAGTTGGCTGTCAGATTAGGGCAAAGCCATTCCAATGTAGAAAAACTTATATCAGGGCAATTACAGATTAATTATGATCTCGCTATATCACTAGCTGACGTTATAGGGGCATCCCCTCGTTTTTGGATGCAGCGAGAACAGGATTATCGAGCAGACCAGAGACGGCTAACCAATCCGTCAGTTGATTTGCAGAAACAATGGCTTTCTAAATTTCCAGTTCCGGACATGATGAGATATGGCTGGCTACCGCAGTCCCGCATTTTTGAGGACCGTTTCAAAAGCTGCTTAAATTTTTTTGGGGTTGATTCTATTCCAGAATGGGATGTCAAATATATTGCGGAGACTCACGCAGTTGCTTTTCGGTCGTCCAATGCCTTTAAACAAGATTTGGCTGCGACGTTTGCATGGCTGCGATATGGTGAACTTCAAGCAACTGATATTAACTGCAAGCCTTGGAACAAAGAAAAGTTTAAAGACGCCCTTCACGATATTCGAAAGCTTACAAAAATAAGTGATCCAAAAGTATTTCTTCCTAAATTACAGACGATACTAGCTGATTATGGGGTTGCTTTCGTTGTAGCGCGCACACCAAACGGCTGCTGCGCCAGTGGCGCTACTCGCTTTATAGCCCAAGACAAAGCCATGATGCTCGTGAGCTTTAGATATCGGTCGGATGACCAATTCTGGTTTACATTTTTTCATGAAGCAGCCCATTTAATATTGCATGATGTCACGCACTTATTTCTGGAAGGCAGCGGGTTGATTTCAGAGAAAGAAGAAGCGGAGGCAAACCAATTTGCACAAGATATGCTGGTTCCAGCGTCCGCACACCCAGAACTTTATGCCGCCTCGCGTAACTATAGAATGGTGATGCGTTTGGCCGTACGCCTTGGCATATCCCCAGGAATTGTGGTTGGTCAAATGGAGTTTCTAAAAATTGTGAATCAGAAGAAATTCAGTTTTTTGAAGCGCCGTTTTAATTGGGACGACATTGTGAGTTCTATCCACTAAAGTACTCATATGCCTCAGGCGACTTCTGCCAGTTGCACAAAGAATCTTCCAGCACTTGCATGCCCACTTGCAAGGTGCTTCCTATTTTCTGAAGTATCTCTTCAAGTTCTTCAATTTTTCTATGCGACTCTGTGTCATTATCTACAAGCAACTTAGCTCCACTAAGTGGGCCTGTTGCTCCCTTCAGGTATGCGATTCCGGGCTCAATTGGCATTAAGTCAAGTTTGCCGAGCATTGTCAGAAAATCGAATCGTCCCAATCGTCCAAAACGCTTCGCCGCATCCAGTGAGTCATACAAAAACTGAAAAGCTTCGGCAGGATTTTGCCCTTTTTCTTTATGAGCGGCTACAATCCAATCGCGGTGAGTGCCATAGGATTCTATTAGATCAACATAGGCAAGCAAAGTAGTGATGATTGCTTCTGATTTTTTGCTTTCGTACTTTCTATGATTGCTAAAACGCCTAGACTGGCCATCATTTAAAAGTTCAGGCAGCCGGGTTTTAGCCCATTTCACAAAATCGCGCCTATGTGCCGTGACTTCTGTCCACGTCCAGGGACTACGCTCTCCAAAAGCTCCATATATATCTTTCATTAATTGCCATTTGTCATCGGCATGCTTGCCAAAATGTGTTGCTAAAAAAACGAGCCATATGGCCTCATCGATATTTCCGCGATTGCGCCAAATTATAGCAGCCCTTAGGGGACAGAATATATCGGAGCGTGGATTGGCTCGCTCTGGAGATATGTGCCTAGCATCTAGAGATTTCACGTATTCAATACGGCGCACGCTAGAAATTATCTGAAGAACTAACGTCTGGCGGCGCTCACTGGAACGAATGCCGCTTAGAGTATGAACATCTCGAGTAAACTTCACTAGAAGTTGTTCATAGGTGTTGAACCGATTTGAGTGCATTCTAGGCATTATTTTTGGTCCTCGCCGTTTGGAGGGACTACAGCAAACAATAATGGTTCACTCGCCGATGGCGAATTCTTGTTAGCATTTTTGTGCCGTTTTCTAATATACGTCTCATACACATCATATTTCATGGTTGTTCTGACCGCACTAATGACCGACTTCGTTGGTGCAGCCATGATAAGCAGCAATCTTGCCCAATCTGCCCAATAATCATTTAGTAAACGTATTTCGGAATCGACTGATGCCCCGGCCCGGATTTTCTGCTCGATATCCAGCAATTTTTTAATTTGATCAAATGGATCAGATGTTGGAATTGGAGGCATTGGTAAATTGTCTTGAAAGCCCTCATCGATGAAAGCCTGAGCATTAACATTATCGTGGGTATATAAATGCAGACTGCCGACTGAGTGCTTATAACTTCCAAGCTTAGCTCCTAAAATAACTGCCAATAATTCTTGCATCATCGTGAAGCAGAAAACATCATGGGGTAGGCCCATATATGCGTCGTTAGATCGCATATGAGTTTGCATATGGAGTAATCCACTGCGCAGAACAAATTGAAGGGTACAGGTGCAAGGTACGTCATTGTATTCTTTGATTGTATCTCTCGCATCGTATAATTGAATCACTGCCTTCCTGCTCTCTGAATTATTCCTGAGTTTGGATATTACAAACTCTAATTGATCAACTCCATCTTTGTTGAAAATCCTTGGGCCATATGCCCCATTTACCGTTCCATCCTTTTCAGAAAATTTTTCATACTTTGGAATAAAGTACTTAATAAATTCCAGATCATTCCTTCCTGACATGTACCAAAGAAATTCGCCCATACAGCTAAAGAAAACACTACGTGATTCGGCGCGACTCAATCGAGCGCGTGGGTCTTTTAGCTCCAGCAAGATTCCGAAAATTTCTCCGTTTTCACCCTTGGTAGGACTTACCCTGCCTTTGGTTTTCAAAAGCGCGGTGAATACTTTGCGAAGTAAGTCGTCAAGGGTTTGTGCATGGATATGCATATTATTCTCATCTGAAATGCACAGATCAAGAATGTTACCAGTGCCATTTAGCCATTTCTAGTGACAAAGGCGCACCTCCGCATTGGTGCATCCAATGCCGTCGGAAACTGCTTACTCACTGTTCGACACGAGCCGTTCGGCACGTATTATACGAGCTTTAGCTCGCAGGCCTACGTTAAACGGCTTGTCCGTTTTACGTTGAGCGCAACTTGCGCAGAGCTTTTGAGTGTTCAACGGTGTTTTACGAAATGGTTGCACCTCTGTCTGACAAAAACTGTCCGTCAGGAAGGTGTCAGCCAGGGGTAACACCAAAAAGCAGGGCGCAAGTTGAGAGTTTGGTGTTACCACCCAACTCAGGTGCGCTGAAGCGCGATGGTATTCTAGGCGGTGTTACCAATGGTATTACCATTTCAGGCGCAAAGTGCGACTCAGGTCAATAACCGCATTGAAGTTCAAATTACTGTTGTGGATGATGCGCTTTGTGATCTGCATCACTCGTGGGTTTAGGTGCGGGAGATGACTTCATATTCATTCCGTCCTTCATCATACCTTCACAGCAGCTGCATGTCTTGCCATCGTTTGCGCCATTATTCATCATCGGGCATTGCATTCCACCTTTCATCATGCCGTCCTTCATGCCGCCTTCCGACATCTTTTGACAGCATGGGCATTGCTCACACGTCATGCCTTTTTTCATTGTCCCTGCAGTTTCCGTGGATGTGCAGGCGGTGGCAAATAACGTGAGTAGTGCGAGAGCGAGGAACCTCTTCATCAGAATTCTCCTTTGTGTGTGGGAGGGTTAGTTCTTTTTGATAGCTGAAATCGTGTAGTCATCTTTGCCTGCAGGCTTTAGCGTGAAGGAAACAACATCACCTTCCTTATAGTTGGAGATATCAACGCTATTATCCGCAGTGAACGTCATCGTCATCACTGGCCAATGCAAAGATTTAATCGGGTCATGTTTAATTTTGAGCGTATGCTTATCAGTATCTACACTCAC
>JAGOHT010000121.1 GCA_017996055.1 Alphaproteobacteria bacterium | reverse complement strand
GCCCTGGCGGCGCGGGCGGCTCAATCTCGGGCTGATGCTGCGCGAAGGTTTGCTCAAGGAAAATATTGACGGCGAGGCGCTGCTCTGGGCGCAACAGCGGCTGTTGCAGCGGCGCGAGGCGCGCAAGATTCTGATGGTGATTTCCGACGGCGCGCCGGTGGATGACGCCACGCTCTCGACTAATCCGAGCAATTATCTCGAACAGCACTTGCGCAGCGTGATTGAGTGGATTGAACACGGCGGCAAGACGGAGCTGCTCGCCATCGGTATCGGCCATGATGTCACGCGCTATTATCGCCGCGCTGTCACGCTCTCCGATGCTGAACAACTCGGCGGCACGATTCTGGAACAGCTGGCCTTGCTCTTTGATAAGGAGGCCGCCACACCCCGGCGGCGCGTCGCATGAAACGTCTGCCGCAGAAAACACCGAGCGCGACCGAGCCGGATTTCCGCACGATGGTGGAAGGCGCACATCATGGCGTTTTCGTGCATCGCAATTTCCGCCCGCTCTATGCCAATGCCGCTTTCGCTCATCTCTTCGGCTATACCCAGCCGCGCGATTTACTCACCCTGCCGCTCATCCGCCCGCTGATTCCGGGCGAAAGCTGGGCGCTGTTCGAGGGGCGCTATGACACGCTGCTGCATGGCAAAAACCCGGATAATAATAAGGTCATGCGACAGCGGCTGCTGCGCGCGGACGGGCGCGAAATCTGGCTGGCGCTGACTGAACGGCGCATCGTCTGGGAAGGGCAACCGGCGGCGGAGTGGCACGCTTTTGATATCGGCGAACAACTCCTGCTGGAGCAGCAATTGCTGGCGAGCGAGCAGCGGCTGCGCGCCGTGCTGGAAGTGCTGCCCTATCCCGTGCTCGTGGCGCGGCAAGATGACGGGCAGATGCTCTTCGTCAATCGCAAAGCCTGCCTACTTCTAGGCGAGAGCGCAAACGCGCTGCGCAAAAGCAAAATGTATGATTATTTCGCCCGCGCCGAAGACCGCGACGATTTTATCAGTCTGCTCACCGCCATCAAGGAAGTGCGCGAGCAGGAAATTCACCTGCGCGCTGGCAATGGCCGCGATTTTCTCGCCGAGGTCGCCGCCATCAGCATCGATTACGGCGGGCAGCAAGCCGTGCTGCTGGCGCTCAATGATATCTCGGCGCGCAAACAGCTGGAGGCTGAACTGTTCCAGCAGGCGAGCACCGACCCGCTCACCGGCATCAGCAACCGGCGCTATTTCATCGCGCGCGGCGAGCAGGAATTGCGGCGCGCCCGCCGCTTCGCCCGCCCACTCAGCGTAATGATGCTCGACCTCGATCACTTCAAATCCGTCAACGACACTTATGGTCATGCCGGTGGCGATGCCGTGCTGCAGCAGATGGTGCAGACCGCCATGCGCTGCCTGCGCAACACCGATGCCATCGGGCGGCTAGGCGGCGAGGAATTCGCGGTGCTGATGCCGGAAACCGATCTCAATGCCGCCGTCGAGGTCGCCAACCGTTTGCGTCAGACGCTGGCGGATACCGCGATTACTTATGGCGAGAAAACCATTCGCTGCACGGTAAGCATCGGTGTCGCCATTCTGCAACCCGCCGATAACGATATCGATGCACTGCTCAACCGTGCCGATCAGGCGCTCTACATGGCGAAGCAGGATGGCCGCAACCGTGTGGTCGGGGCGGAGTAAGTTTACCCAAACCGATAAGCTGTAATCACTGCGCCTATCACCGTATCGCGAAAAACTTCTGCGCCGCTATCCTGCTCGGCGGCGCCTGCCATCACCATGAGCGGCAGCAGATGTTCAGCGCGCGGATGCGCCGCGCGCCCACCAGGCGCTTGCGCCCAATCATTCAGCCCAGCCTGACGCTGCGCCGGTTCTGCCGTAAGGGTCGCGGTGAGCCAATCTGCGAACTCCGTGCCAGCAACCGCGTCGGGGCGGCACGGGCTGAGGAAAGTCCGCATATTGTGGTAGCTCATGCCGCTGCCGAGCAGCAGGATATTGTCAGCGCGCAAAGCAGCCAGCGCCTGCCCGGCCTGAAAATGTTGCGCGGGGTCGAGGTTCGCCTGCAGGGACAGCTGTAGCACCGGAATATCGGCAGCCGGAAACGCAACCAGCAGCGGAATGAAGACGCCGTGGTCATAGCCACGCACGGCGTCTGCCACCGTCGGCAAGCCAACTTGTTGTAGCAGCATTTGGATATGTGTAGCCAGTGCTGGGTCGCCCACTGCCGGATAGCGCAGCGCATAAGTCTGCGACGGGAAGCCGCTATAATCGAAAATCAGCTCTGGCTGTGCAGTCTGCTGCACCGTGAAGCTTGGCGTCTCCCAATGAGCAGAGACCACCACAAGTGCGCGCGGCTTTTTCGGCAATTGCTGGGGCAGACCGCGCAAAAAACTCGCCAGCTTATCCCAAGCATCCGGCGGCTCCCAGTCCACAAAAAAACAGGGGCCGGCGCCATGCGGCAGAAAGTAGGTCGGCTGTTTCGCCGTCACTCAATCTACCATAATATCTTCGTTCCATAGCTGCGGCTGAGTCTTGATAAAATGTTCCATCATGGCAATGCAGCCAGGGTCATTCAGCACGACCACGTCAATGCCACGCGACCGCAGAAATTCTTCATTGCCGCCGAAGGTTTTGTTTTCGCCGATGACGACGCGCGGGATACCGAACTGCACGATGGTGCCGCTGCACATCATGCACGGCGAGAGGGTGGTATAAATCACAGTATCTTTATAGCTGCGCTGCCGTCCGGCATTGCGCAGTGCATCCATCTCGCCATGCAAAATGGGGTCAAGCTGCTGCACGCGCTGATTATGTCCGCCGCCGACCAACTGCCCGCCTCGCGTCAGCACGGAGCCGATGGGGATGCCGCCCGCGGACAGACCTTTGCGCGCCTCGGCCACCGCCAGCGCCATGAATTTTTCGTCGTCAGCCAATATGCCCATTGTCTTCTCCTTTAAACGGTGCCGAACATGCGGTCTCCCGCATCGCCCAGACCAGGGATGATATAGGCGTTCGCATCCAACCGGTCGTCGAGCGCTGCGCCATAAACCCGGATATCGGGGAATTGCGCGAAGAAATTTTGCAGCCCTTCCGGTGCCGCCACCAGGCTCATGACACGGATTTTCTCCGCGGCCACGCCATGCTGGCGCAACACCGTGCAGGCATGAACGAGCGAGTTGCCAGTCGCCAGCATTGGGTCAGCAACAAAGAACCACTGCCCCTGATTGGTAGGCAACCTGTTGAGATATTCCACCGGCTTCTTGCTGTCATGGTCGCGGTAGAGGCCGATATGGCCGACCTGCGCCGTCGGCATCAAATCGAGCAGCCCTTCCGCCATACCAAGACCGGCACGTAGCACCGGCACGATGCAGGGGGCGGGGTCGGCAAGCGTTGGCGCTTGCATCGCCGCCATTGGTGTCATGATGGCGCGCTTGGTCAGCGCCATGCCGCGGGTGATTTCATAACCGATGAGAAGCGAAATTTCGCGCAGCAAGGTGCGGAAGCCAAAGGCGGCGCAGCCGACCTCGCGCATCTGGGTCAATTTATTCAGAATAAGCGGATGATCGACGACATGAAATTGCGGGTAGGCGGAATGCTGATACATCGGCAGGCCTTATAGCAGGTGAAGCACTGAATTTTAGCGGCCTTGGCAGGCGAATACAATCGCCGCTTCACGCAACCATGCGCTGTCTGTTAGGCTGAAGGCTGCAGAGAGGAAGCAGCGCGAGGGAGCTGACATGGCTAAGAGCAACGAAACTGTTTTTGACCTACACCGACCGCCCATGACCCTGCCTTTGACGCAAGTGGCCTATGAGGCCGACTTGGCGCGGATCAGCGTCGGTTACTGCGAAGATTATGTCGATACATACTTGTTGGTCGCGGAAAAAGACTTTCCGCAGCTGTTGGGGGCGCTGCGCACCCTACCTGCGGCAAAGGGTTTCATCAAGCGCAGCACAGCGCCGGAACCCGCCATAATCTTGCAGCTCTTTGTCAAAATCTTCGCGGCAGAACCGGGGGCGGACAGCCCCTATGCCGCAATTCAGAGACTCTTCGACCAGGAAAACGTACCCTATACGGTCTTCCGCTGGGTGGACTCAGACCATTATTGAATGTAGCGGCGGGTGAAGCCCCGCCCAGGCTTGCGCCAGGGCGAGGTGTCATGAACCGTTAGGCAGCGGAGCGCCCTTGCGGACGGCTGCTATTGGCAGCTTTGGAGCGTGCAGCATGGTATGGGTTGCGGGGCTTGTCGGCCTTCGCGCCACCTTTGTTGTTGCCGTTCGCGCTGCGATTGGCGCCGTTGCTCTTGCCCTTCCACGGCGCGGTGCCGGGCTTTTTGCGACGGCTGGCCTGCGGTGCCGGGCCGGTGCCGCCCTGTAGCAGGTGATGGATGGCATCCCACTTTTCTTCATCTGCTGGGGTGACGAGATTAATCGCCATCCCTGCCGCGCCAGCGCGCGCCGTGCGGCCGATGCGGTGGATGTAATCTTCCGGACATTGCGGCAGATCATAATTCACGACATGGGCGATATGCGGAATATCGAGCCCGCGCGCCGCCACATCAGTCGCCACCATGACGCGGAATTTCTGGTCACGGAATTCCTGGATGACGCGGTCGCGCTTATTCTGTTTGAGCCCGCCATGCAACGCGACAGCGCGATGCCCGGCCTGCGCCAGCTTGTCGGCGAGACGATCGGAACCATGCTTGGTTTTGACAAATATAATCACCGAACCTTCTCGCGCTTTCAGCTCCGTGAGCAAAGTCGGATATTTCTCCGCTTCGCCGAGATTCTTATGGTCTTGCTGAATTTTTGCAATCGGCGTGGCCACCGGCCCCACCGCGACGCGCACCGGGTCGCGCTGATATTTACCAGCCAGCTTGACGATGGCGGGCGGCAGCGTGGCCGAGAAAAGCAAGGTCTGGCGCTGCGACGGTATATGCGTCACAACTTGGTCGATCTGCACGCCGAAGCCCATATCGAGCATCCGGTCGGTTTCGTCGAGGACGAGAATTTGCACGGTCTTCAGCTTGAGCGTACCACGCGCCAGATGGTCGTTGATGCGACCAGGCGTGCCGACGATGAGGCGCGGGTTTTGCTGCAGCTGACGGAACTGCCGCGGCAGCGGTTCACCACCAATGAGCAGAGCGGTGCGGATATCGGGCAGCGGATTGAACGCCTGCAAGGCGGCAAGCACCTGTGCCGCGAGTTCGCGCGTCGGCGTCATCACCAACGCCATCGCTTCGGGCTGGAGCATCAAATGGGCAATTAGCGGAATGCCGAAGGCGGCGGTCTTGCCCGTGCCGGTCTGTGCCGAACCTAGAACATCCTTGCCTTCCAGCGCGGGTGGAATCGTTGCGACCTGAATAGGCGTCGGGGTGGTGAATTGCACACGCTGCAGAGCCTGCAACAGCTTGGTAGGAAGATTGAATTGATTAAATTCGGTGGTCATATGGTTTCCGTTCACAGTAAAAATGAATGAGTCCAATGACCGGCAAACCAAGCTATCGTTTGACAGCCTGCACCGGCGCGCGCAACAGACAGCGCCCTGCCAAAGCAGGACAGCCGAAGGCTGCAAAGAACTCTTCAAGTGAAGGAAAGGCGGGAATTTCTAGCCACACCCAGCACCAACCTAGTTTGGTCGCCCAATTGGTCGGTTGAGCCGGCGGACCGGCGCAATGCACAATAAGAGTTTCTCAACTCACGCGGAGCAATAGCCTGTTCATGGGGCAAATAGCAAGCTTTGATTTGCTTGCTATCGTTTAAGTAATGGATTCATTGACAAAAGTAGCGCTGGGCGGCCACTTTGCAACATGCACTTCGCTTTCGTCGATATCACCTACGGCTATGCCGTTGACCGTCCGGAAGCGCCGGAAGCACTGGGCGGCACAACGACGGCACTGTGTTTTCTGGCGCGTGCCCTGCGTGCTGACGGTCATGATTGCACCATCTTCAACAAGGTTAGCGCACCGACGGCAGCACATGGCATTGCGTCCCTGCCGCTAGAGCAGTTGACCACAGAACGCAGCAATCTGGCCTATGATGTCTTTATATTCGTCGGGCGCTGGGCGGATTGGTTGGTGACGCATATCGCCGAAGCAGCGCGCGTTCCACTGATTGCCTGGATGCATGAGAGCCAGTTTGATTTACCGTTCGTACCGCAAATGGATGCCTTCAACGCGGTGGTCTTTGTTAGTGACTGGCAGGCGCGCATCAATCAGGCGACGCTCCTGCCGCAGCAAAGCCGCACCGTCATTCGGAATGCGCTGAGCCCCGCCATCGCCGCGCTTTTCCCGCCCGACCGCGCCATCACAGCCAATAAAACACCGACCGCGGTTTATGTTGGAGCGACGCCACGCGGCCTGCTGCACCTACCGACGCTCTGGCCGTTGCTGCAGGCGGTGCGACCCGACCTCACCTTGCAGATATTCGCCAATCCGGCACCGAGCCGTGACACCGCCATCAATGCCTCGCTAGCAGAGCAATTGCGTGCGCTTCCTGGCGTGACGCATCTCGGGCAGGTAGGGCAGCCAGCCTTAGCGCAGGCTTTGGCCGAGGCCAGCTTTTTCCTCGCGCCCAATCCCTTTCCGGAAACCTCCTGCATCGCGCTGATGGAGGCGCTGGCCGCCGGATTGTGCGCCATCACCACCGACCGCGCGGCCTTGCCGGAAACCGCGCATGGTTTTGCCACGCTGTGCCCGATAGCGGCTGCCGATGACCCCGCGCTTTTCACCCAACCTTTTGATGCCGCCGCCTTTGCCGCGCGCGCCCTGCCGGTCATTGCTGATCGTTGCGACCATCCAGCGGTGTGGGAACCACGCCTGCGTGAACAGGTCAGCTACTTCCAGACCCATTATCGC
>JAGOHT010000120.1 GCA_017996055.1 Alphaproteobacteria bacterium | reverse complement strand
TTCAAAATAGCCGAGATCGCGAATGCGCTGCTCGGAACGGTCGAGCTTCGCCTTATTAAAGGCGTCGCCTTCGGCCAGTGCCATTTCGCGGCGCACGACCTTGTCCATCGTCCGGGTATTGCCCTCGATATCGATGCGTGAGACGAAAATATGTGGGCCCTCATGGATGCGATAGGTGATATTGACCACCGCGCCATCCTTCTGCCGGTCAATGTCTGGTGTGACTTCGGCGAAGGTAAAGCGCAGCCGGTCAATCGCCGTCGTCAGCTTATCGATACTGCGCTCGACTTCGCTGGCGTTATACCATTCACCGCTCGACGTGGTGAGCTGCTCGGTATATTGCACGCCATCAAGACCTTTAATTTCACTGACGATCTTCACGGTGCCGTATTTGTAACGAACCCCTTCATCGACATTAAATGTGATGAAGAAATCTTCCTTATCCGGCGTTAGCTCCGCATTGGCTGTCAGGACACGGAAATCAACATAGCCTTCATTGAGGTAAAACTTCCGCAGCAAATCGCGGTCGTAATTGATGCGATCCGGGTCATAAAAATCGGCAGAAGAGAAAAAGCGCCACCAGGCAGATTCGCGCGTATTAATGACACCGCGCAAGGCGCTGGCGCTGTAATGCTCGTTGCCGACGAAATTAATGCTCTGGATGCCGGTGCGCGCGCCCTCGTTAATTTCAAAAACGACATCGACGCGGTTCTGCGCTTGCCTAACCAGCTTCGGCTCAACCGTGGCGGCGAAGCGCCCGCTGCGGCGATAGACATCGAGCAGGCGCTGCACATCGCGTTGCACACGTGGCAAGGTATAGACCAAACGCGGTTTAATCTGCACTTCCTTAGTCAAGTCTTCAGTCTTGACCTCGCTATTGCCTTCAAACAACACTTGGTTGACGACTGGATTTTCGACGACTTTGACATGGAGCGTATTGCCCTCCATGTGCAGATTAACATCCGCGAACAGGCCAGTGGCGAACAACGCCTTGACTGACTCGTTGAGCTGGGTCGCTCCTGCCTGCTCGCCCTTATGCAATGCGAGATACGACATTACGGTTTCGGCTTCTAGCCGCTGCACACCTTCAACCTCAATCATGCGCACGACTGGCGCTGGCGCTGCAGCCACAGGGGCCGCCACTGCCATAGTTCTCACGCGCTTGACCTGGTGCGTTTTGGTGACGGCAGAACCCGGCGAGTTTTGCGCATCGCTCACGCGTTGCGCCCAGACGCTCGGCGCGGTCAGGACGATAACCAGCGCCGTGGCGCAGACGAAGACTCGACGTGACAAGCAAGACCGAGATTGACGTGCTGAGAACATGGCGACCTGGATAAAATTGGTAAACAACCCGTTAAAGAGCGAGTCTAGGGATACGGCAAAAATCCGGCGGAGACAAGGCCGTTCCGCGCGCAGAAGGTGTCGGTTACTTCGGAATCCATTTGAGGAAAATCATGTCGTTCCAGAGCGTAAAGGCCATTAGGCTGAGGACGAGACCGAGCCCCAAACGCGCCGCATATTCCTGGAAGCGCTCAGGTAAAGGCCGCCGCCGCACCGCCTCGATAAGATAAAAGAAGATGTGACCGCCATCGAGCAACGGTACCGGCATCAAATTAATGAAGCCGAGACTAAGAGAAATTTTAACCAGGAATTCGACAAACCAGCCGATATCGCGGGTTTGCGCGATTTCACCGGAGATTTTCGCAATCCGCAACGCACCGCCCAAATCCTCGGTGCTGCGCGTTCCCATAATCATCTGACTGATGACCGTAATGGTGTCCCGCGTGAACCCGCCAATGTAAGCAAATGTCTCGCCAACCGCTTGCAGCGGTGAGATGGACTCATAACGCTCGGTCTTGGGCATGGAGGTCACGCCAATGCGCGGTTTTTTGACGTGATTGCCCAGGCGGTCGGTCGTTTCGATAATCCGCGGCGTGACAGCAATGGTCTTTAGTTCCCCTTTGCGCTCGACAACCAGGGTCATCGGCGTGCCCAAATTCAATTCGGTCTTGTTGAGCAATTCATAGAAGCTGGTGATTTTGTCGCCATCGACGCTAACGACCTTATCGCCAGGCAGCAACCCAGCCTGCTCTGCCGCGCTACCCTGCGTCACGCTATCGAAAATCGGCAATTGCACCGGCTTTCCGAAGATGGTGAACATGCCGAGCAGAACAACGAAGGCGAACAAGTAATTCGAGCCCGGCCCAGCAGCGATAATCGCTAAACGCTTCCAGACATTTTGAGCAAAAAACGCCACGCTACGGTCTTCGGCGCTTAATGCTTTGGCATCGTCAGACACCGTTGCGGAAGAAGGATCGGCATCGCCAAACATCTGGACATAGCCGCCAATGGGCAAGAGCGAGAATTTCCAGCGCGTACCCTTCTTATCGGTACGGCCAAAAATCTCCGGCCCCATACCAATGGAGAAAGACACAATTTTTACACCACAGCGCCGCGCCACCCAATAATGCCCATATTCATGAACAAAAACGACAATACTCAGCGTAACAACAAAGGGGACGCCGTAATTGATGGCCCCATTCCAGAGCATGGTAAGCTGCGCGACGATATCCTGCATGAAATACCCTTATCCTGGCCAAACGCCCGTTAACGCGTAATCCGCGCAATTTTCTCTGCCGCTGCCGTCCGTGCCGCCGCATCCACCGTAGCCAACTGCTCCAAACTGCTGAGCGCTACCGCTGGTATCCTGGCTAAGATATCGGCATTCACGGCGCAAATATCAAGGAAGCCGATACGGTTTTCCAGAAAAGCCTGCACCGCGACTTCGTTCGCAGCGTTCAATATAGCGGGGGCGGTGCCACCCGTCTTGAGGGCTTCGCGCGTCAGGCGCAGCGCTGGGAAGCGTTCCGCGTCTGGCGCTTCGAAGGTCAGCTGGCCGATGGCGGACAAATCGAGCCGCGCGGCGGGCGTCGCCATCCGCTCCGGCCAAGCCAAGGCATAGCCAATCGGCGTCCGCATATCGGGTGAGCCGAGCTGCGCCAGCACCGACCCATCGGCATATTCGACCATGCTATGAATGACGGACTGCGGATGCACGATGACGTCGATCTTGTTCTCCGGCATGGCGAAGAGATAACTCGCCTCGATAATCTCCAGCCCCTTATTCATCATAGTCGCGCTGTCGATGGAGATTTTCGCACCCATCGCCCAGACGGGATGCTTAACGGCTTGCGCTGGCGTGACCTGCGCCATGTCCGCTAAGCTGCTACGGCGGAAAGGTCCTCCAGACGCGGTCAATATCAGCCGCGTGATGGCATCGCGCCGGTCATTCTCGAAAACCTGCCAGATGGCATTATGTTCGCTATCGACCGGCAGGAGCTGCGCACCGGTGCGCGCCACCAAGTCCATCATCAGCGGGCCAGCGCAAACCAGCGTCTCCTTATTGGCAAAGGCCACCACCGCGCCGCGCTTGGCCGCCGCAATTGTGGATGGCAAACCAGCAGCGCCAACAATCGCCGCCATGACCCAGTCACTCTCAGTCTCGGCAGCCTCAACCACGGCCTGCGCACCAGCCGCAACTGCAATACCCGTGCCCGCCAACGCCTCCTTGAGCGCCACATATTGGCTTTCGTCGGCAACCACGGCTTGCGTCGGACGCAAGGCGCGCGCTTGCTCGGCCAGAAGCTTGACATTCTTATTCGCGGTGAGGGCTACGACCTGGTAACGCTCAGGATTACGCTGCAAAAGGTCTATCGTTTGTGTGCCGACCGAACCGGTCGACCCTAGTATGGTGACCCGCCGCGGAGCGGTGCTTGCTGCGGGGCGGCGCGCTGCGCTCGTTACCACCATGCGATCTCTTCTCCCACAATCGACTGAAACAAAATCAAAAACATCGCCGCAAAGACCAGACCATCAACACGGTCCAGAACGCCCCCATGGCCCGGTATGAGGCAACCGCTGTCCTTTACCCCCACCCGGCGTTTGACGTAAGACTCAAACAAATCACCAAGTTGCGCCACAACCGCCAGGACAAAGGCCAGTCCCGCCGCCAACGCCGGTAGCTGCACAGACTGAACCTTGGCATAGCAAAATGCAAGCAAGCCCGCGGCCGCCATGCCACCCAGCAAACCAGACCAGGTTTTCGAAGGGCTGACTTGCGGCAGAAGCTTCGGTCCACCAAGTCGCCGTCCAACAAAGAAGGCACCAATATCCGTCGCCCAAACGACAAGCAATAAATAGAGCGTCATGCTGAGGCCATGCTCCGGCAACATCCGGATGGCCAGCAACGCCAGGCAGCCTCCACCCATGTAGGCGACGACCAGCGCAATCCAACCAGCGCGGTCAAAATCAACCCGCGCAGCAAAAAGGAAAAGCAGGAGCATCAGCACAACCCCAAGCATTGCCCCGGCCACTGGTCGCAGCGTATAGCCAACACCGATCATGAGCAGGACGCAAGCGATACTGACGAGAATGAAGAGTTTGCGCCGTGGCGGCTTTTGAAGCTCGATCCACTCATTGCTACCGCCAACTCCAACCGCGGCAATCAGTAAGGCCGACGTTAAGGTGCCGAAGAATAACGCGCCCAAGGATAGTGCGATAAGCGCCGCACCGGAGAGCACCCGCTGCCGCAGCTCAACGCTGACCAAGCGTCGCTCCATAGCGGCGTTCGCGCTTATAAAAAGCATCCATCGCCTGGCGTAGCTCCGCCGCGCCAAAATCCGGCCACAGCACATCCGTGAAGACAAACTCTGCATAGGCCGCCTGCCAGAGCAGGAAGTTTGACAGGCGCTGCTCGCCACTGGTGCGGATAATCAAATCGACATCTGGCGTGTCATGCGTATAAAGCGCAGCCCCCAGGGCGGCTTCGTCGATGTCGTCGGGTCGCAAAGTTCCCGCAGCGACCTGCTGCGCGAGACACCGCGCCGCCGCCGTGATTTCCTGCCGCGAGCCATAACTAAGCGCGACATTCAAGGTATAGCCGGTGTTTTTTGCGGTGAGCTGCTCTCCATGATCAATCATGGCGATGATATCGGGGGCCAGCAAGACGCGTTCGCCAATAATACGCAGACGGATATTCTCACGATGCAGATTGGCGAGTTCGCTGCGCAGATAGAAACGCAGCAACCCCATCAGCTCCTGCACTTCTTCCAGCGGCCGACGCCAGTTTTCCGAGGAAAAGCTGTAAATTGTCAGGTGGCTGATGGGCAGTTTTTTGCAAGCCTGCAGCGTGCGATTGAGCGCTTCCATCCCCGCACGATGCCCCATGGTACGCGGTAGACCGCGCGCAGCGGCCCAGCGGCCATTGCCATCCATGATGATACCGACATGGAGATTGCGTTCGGGGCTTGCTTCGCTCTCGGCCATGCCTACTCGCTAAATGTGAGTCACTTCTTTTTCTTTACCAGCCAGCAGCTCATCAATCTTCTTGATGTGCTCGTCCGTCAGCTTCTGCACTTTTTCGGAAAAACTCTTATGCGTGTCCTCGGTGAGTTCGCCGTCCTTCTCGCCCTTTTTAAGCGCGTCCATCGCGTCGCGGCGCACATTGCGCACGGCGACCCTTCCGCCTTCGGCATATTTACCGGCAATTTTGACAATCTCGGTGCGGCGTTCCTGGTTCAGTTCCGGAATCGGCACACGGATAAGTTGGCCATCTGGCTGCGGGTTGAGGCCGAGCCCCGACTCGCGAATGGCCTTCTCGACCGCTTTGACCGAGCCCTTGTCCCAGACCTGCACCGTTATTAGGCGCGGCTCCGGCACATTGACCGTGGCGACCTGATTGAGCGGCATCATGCTCCCATAGACCTCAACCATCACTGGATCGAGCATACTGGCCGAGGCGCGACCTGTGCGCAGACCGGCAAATTCCTTCCGCAGCGCCTCCAGCGCGCCATCCATGCGCTTGCTGTACTCTTCGATAACAAAGCCCATAACCTGTCCTAACCCCATGAATTGCAGGCATCATGACCAGCAATCTGTGCCAAAATAAGGCGTTCCCTTGGCAGAAGCAAGGACACTTCTCATCTCTTGCCGCGGCGAAGAAGCTTAAGCCTTGCGATAGACAAATAAATCCGTCTTACCGGAGAGGCTGGCTATCAGGGGTGCCGGAATGCTGAAGGTCGCCTCAGCCTGCCAGGGCGGCGCCAAAGCGAAAGTATTGGCCAAGATGACCGCACCTGAAGGCAACTCATCGCGCAACTTCGCGCTGACTCGCTCCAGAATCGTGTAAAGCTGATAGACAATCACGACATCAGCCTTACCGATATCGTAGGTCCAAAAATCCAGCCGTCGATAACTAAGGTTTTTAGGCCCGCCGTTCCAGCGCTGCCGCAACACCGAGCGCAGCCAGGGAATGAAGGAGATTTCAATGCCGATGATCTGCGCCCTTGGCATCGTACGGGCGAGATATTCCGTCATCTGCCCGCTGCCGGAACCGAGATCGATGACCGTGAAAGATGCCTGTTCAGGACGACGCGCCAGTTCATCCTGCAGCAGCTGGGCGATTTTCTCGCGCACGGCAGGCATGGTCGGGAAGGTCGGCACACCGGTCTTGAAATCGTAATAGACATAGCTGAGCGCAACGGCGCCGAAGAGCACCATGACAACGAGAAGAAGAACAAAACCGGTTGTCATGGCGCTTATCCTTACGGCGCTTAATCGCTGATAATCGTCGCGCGGCCTTTGCCCTGCATGACCTCGGCGAAAGCGCCGTGTTCGAAAATCGAGAAAACCAAAATCGGAATCTTGCTCTGCCGCGCCAGCGAAATTGCGGAGGTATCCATCACTTCCAAATCCTGCGCCAGGACGTCGAGATAGCTCAGCTTGTCATAGCGCTTCGCATCCGGAAATTTTTTGGGGTCGGCGCTATAGACGCCATCAACCTTAGTCGCCTTAAGCAGCGCGTTGCAC
>JAGOHT010000119.1 GCA_017996055.1 Alphaproteobacteria bacterium | reverse complement strand
GTGTGGCCGTAACCTGAATTAGCACGGGCGGATAGACCATATCGCTCGTTGTTTCTAGATCCAGCAGCGATTCGACTGTCCGACGATTCATGGTCGCCTCCGCCGCCTGTTCAAAAGCCGCCCGCAATTTATCGGGAGCACAGCTTTGAGAGCTATTGTTCTGCCGCATTTCTGCATAATTGTGAACGCTAGCGACTAGACCATCCGCTGTTGGCCGGGTCGTAAAGCGACGCACGGTGCATTCCAGATCATCACGCTGTAGCTCTTGCAATGCGCTTTGCACGTCCGGATAGAGAGTGATGGAACTTGTCGTTCCCGGCTGGTCCGGTAGGAGGGCAGGCTGCGGCAGTGCCACAGCTGGCGCACTGGCGGGTTGGGCTGTAATCTGGTCATAGACGGGATCAAAGGGTTTGATAGGCTGGCGCGCTATCGTTTGCTTGACTGCAACCGGCGTTTGGACAACAGGCCTTTTCTCTTCCGGCACAAACGCCCAATACGCGCCTGCCGTCAATATGGCTGCCATGCCGCCAATGACCGTGCGCCCAAAACAAGTCTGGTGAAAAGCAGGCTTATCAAAAATGATGGTATTTTTACGCATGGCTCAACTTAATCCAGAAGGCTGAAAATAATAGAGACTATCTCCAACTTACCTACTGGCCATCTCCATCTTAAGGCATTATGCCTGTTCACCATGTTTTATGACCAAAGCATAATCTGGCTCAACGCCCACCTGGACGCCTGGGTAATCTTCGGATTCCTCGGCCAGGCCGTCTTTATGATGCGCTTTGTTTATCAATGGTTCGTCAGCGAAAAGGCAGGCAAGAGCATCATCCCACTCAGCTTCTGGTATCTTAGCATCGCTGGTGGGTTGGTCACACTAATCTACGCCATCCATAGAGAAGACCCCGTATTTATCTTCGGTCAGTCCTGTGGGGTTATCATATACCTACGTAACCTGGCCTTGCTACGGCGGGAAAAACGTGCAGTCGGCTAATGGAGCTCACCCGCCCTATTGGTTGGGGCTCGTACTCTGGGGATTGCTGCTCTTTTTGCCCGGATTGATGAGCCTGCCACCACTCGACCGCGACGAGCCGCGCTATGCCCAGGCCAGCAAGCAAATGTTGAGCAGCGGCAATTTTCACGACATTACCTTCCAACAAGAAACCCGCTATAAGAAACCTATCGGGATTTACTGGCTGCAAAGCCTGAGTAACGCCACCCTTGGCGCCCCGCCCTATGATGTGATTTGGCCATACCGTCTGCCATCTCTGCTCGGCGGCATTCTGGCGCTACTTTTCACCGCCTGGGGTGTCGGCCGCATCATGGAAGACCGCACCGGCGCGCTTGCCGCGCTCATCCTTGGGTGTAGTCTGATCGTCGTGTTTGAAAGTCATATCGCCAAAACCGATGCAGCACTCCTGGCCTGCATCACGGGCGCGCAATTTATTTTGTTACAGGCATATCGTTGCAACATCAGTGCATCCGCCGCCTATAGCTTCTGGTTGCTTCAAGCCGCGGCCATTCTCATCAAAGGACCGATAGCGCCGCTTTTCAGCCTACTCACCGTCGCCACGCTCGGTATTGTCGACCACAGAATTGGCTGGCTAAAGGCATTAAGACCGCGCAGCGGCGCGCTGCTGTGCGCCATGCTGGTGTTACCTTGGCTTGTCGTGATCGGACTTTCGAGCGAAGGCCGCTTTTATCAAGAAGCTGTGGGGCATGATTTTTTCGGCAAGCTCTTCTCTGGCCAAGACCGCCGCGCTCTTCCGCCTGGTTATCACACACTTCTTCTTTTCCCACTCTTTCTGCCCCATATCACTCTTATCTTGGCGGGCATCGTTCATCTGTGGTGTCAGCGACGGGAACCGGTCGCGCGCTTTCTGCTCGCCTGGATTGTCCCGGGCTGGCTGCTCTATGAATTGGTCGCCACCAAACTACCACATTATGTCCTGCCCTGTTATCCGGCGCTGGCTTGCGCCGCTGCGATGGTGCTAGAGGCTGGTCTGCCACCGCAGTCTCGCTTATGGCGGCTTGTCGTGCGGTTGCAAGCCATCATGCTCTACGCAATAGCTCTGTTGTCCATGGCAGCCGCCTGGTGGCTAGACGCCACCCCTATCCTATTGACCATTGCCGGTATCGCCGCGCTCGTCCTTTTTTGGCAGCAAGCGCGGCGATTCTGGCAGCAGCCGCGCGCGAGTTGCCTCGCTGGTACTGTAGCCGCGACTTTAATATTCATTAGTAGCTACAACAGCCTTTTACCGGCAATAAGTTCCTTCTGGCTTACCCCACAAATCAGCACAGCCTATTTTGCCGCCCGCCCCTGCCTTTTTCTTTCTCATTTGGTGACCGAAGGTTACAACGAGCCCAGCATCGTCTTTGCAGCGGGAACGGATATGATTTTCGCGAATGGCGGGGGTTTCGCCGCACGGCTTCTTGCTGGTGATCGCTGTGCTGTCGTCGTCGTACGCGACGATTTAGCTGCGGGCTTTCTTGCCGATATGGCCAGTCTGGTGGCGCGTGCTGACCCCTCAGGGAGCCTGCGTGGCTATAACTATAATGGCGGAGGCTGGCAGACATATCATCTCTATCGCGCTGCGCCTCCGGAGCCGCTATGGTCGGAGACAGCCATTTGGCCGTTACCCCCAATCAGCCCAATGCGTCCTTATTTTTTCCGCAGCCTGGACTAGCCCCGATGTCCCGCACCGCCCCCGGTTTCGCTATTCTACTGAGCGCTATTCTCGTCTGCATGGTTTGGCTCGACCGTGATGTCGCGCTGGTCTTTGGCGCGATGAAGCAGCAAATGCCTGCCGTTATCGCACCATTTCAGGTCATCACCACACTCGGCAAGAGCATGTGGTACCTTTATCCGCTCGGTCTCTATAGCGCGTATGCTGCTATCATGCTGCGACTACGCCCATCTGAGCGCACCCTTTGGCTGTCGCGACTACAAATCAGTTTGTTCATCTTTGCCAATGTGGCGCTATCCGGCCTTACTGTGGATATCATTAAGATACTCGCAGGTCGGCCGCGGCCAGTCATTCTGCTTGAAGAAGGCATCTTTAACCAGTTCACGCCCTTTGTCCTTAAATCGCGCTGGTGGTCTTTTCCATCCGGGCACTCAGTCACGGCGCTTTCTCTAGCACTGGCAGCAAGCCTGTTCTGGCCACGCTGGCGTTGGGCGCTCTTGGCCTGTGCCGGTCTGGTCGGTGCCAGTCGCGTCATCGTCACCGCGCATTATCCGAGTGACGTTATCGGCGGCTTTACCATCGCGGTGATAGTATTCATGGGCTTAACGCGGCTTTTTGAAGTGCGTGGCTGGACAAATTGGCGTAAGGAAAAAACGTAAGGAAATATCCCTTGAACTGAACCAGGCAACGGGATAAATCCTGGGCATGGGCATCCGCAAAACTGGCATAAAACAACCCGCTTGGCTGCATAATCTGCAGATCTTACTCGCCGAGCGTGAGATAAACCCACGTCAGCTCTCTTTGCAAGCAGGGCTCAACGCCACCGCTGTCCGCGATATGCTCTCCGGCCGAGCCCGTTCACCACGCTATGATACGCTGCAGGCTATCGCTCGTGTGCTCGACACCACCCCCGCTTATCTAATGGGCGATGCAGCGACCCGTCACAGTTTGAAAAATGGCGCACTTAATGAAGGTGACAAAATTGAATTGTTAACCGAGATTATCGCCCGGCTGCAGGAGACGGCGGATGATCTGGAGCGCAAACTCAGCGCCAAGGAACTAGCGCAGATGGCGGTCACACTCTACCAGCAAATTTTGAGCGACGAAGCGGCCTCGGCCAGTATGCAAACGATCGACAAGCAGGCGCGCACACTAGTCTCCTACGCGACGCTTCGCATCGAAAAGCCTGAAAATACCAGGGCGCGGCGCGCATAGCACGCGACAATATCTTACACCTCAAGCTGCGGAGTAATTTTATATTCGCGTTTCAAGTGTCATAAGCAATCTAATTGACGATCAATACATTTTCGTAGGATGCGATTATGGATTACAATGAGCGAAGCGAAATGATTATTTCGCTGGCCCGCACGATGTTGCAGCAATCCGAAACACAATCTTCGCAGACTTATTCCCTTTAAACGATGACCGTGGTTGCCATGCTGCGCGCCAGAGCATCGGCAAGCGTTGGTGTTGTGGGAGTAGAGCATTATCGCCCGCTTAACCGCAATGAGAAGACCGGATTGCGTGCGCTCATCCATTACGCAGCGAAAACGCGTCCACAGTCCGCTGCCCAATTGGAGGTTGATTTGCAGCAACAATTCACTTTTGAATCGCTTGATGACTTCACTTTGGCGCAGATGAATGCTACGCGGCAGTATTTGCAAAACTTTATTCCTCGGCAAATCGCCGAATAAGGGATTATTCCCCTTGCCGTGGGAATAATCCCTTATTATCTTTAGACATCTTCTCCCGTCTGGGTTGTCCGATGTCTAAACCCCGTCCATCCTCACATCGCTTTCGTTGTCGGGCTCGCACCTGCAGGTGAATTCATCACCCTGTGCAGCTTGTTAGAAATCGAGTTGCGCTTGGCTAAACGCGTGCATTCTGCAACCACGTACGCCACACCATCAATGAGGCACTACGACACGGCTCAGCGCCGCTCAAATAGCTTTTCGAGATCGGACAGCTTGAGCTCGATATAAGTCGGGCGGCCATGGTTACATTGCCCACTATTAGGCGTCGTCTCCATCTGGCGCAGCAAGGCATTCATCTCCTCGCCATTGAGAGCCCGACCAGCGCGCACTGAACCATGACAGGCCATCGTTGCGCATATATGCTCTAGCCGCTCCCGCAAACCATGTGCCGTTTCGTCGGCGGCAATCTCCTCGGCCAAATCCCGCACTAAAGCTGGCACATCCGTTTGCCCCAGCAGCGCGGGCACCTCGCGCACCAGCACCGTACCAGCACCGAAAGGTTCGACGACGAGCCCCAACAAAGCCAGCGCGTCTTGATGCGCATGCAAACGACCTGCCCTCGCCTCCCCAAGCTCAACGATCTCCGGCAGCAACAGGATTTGCCGCTTGACCTGACCGGTGCCATTGACCCCTAGCGCCGATTTCATCTGCTCATAGACGATGCGTTCATGCGCCGCGTGCTGGTCAATAATCACTAGACTGTCAGAGGTTTGCGCGATTATATAGGTGCCGTGCAACTGGGCGCGCGCCGCCCCGAGCCGGTACGTCGCACCACCAGAAAAATTATCCGTCGTCTCCGCCACACGCGCTGCAGGTGGAGCCGTCAGGCCATAAGCCACCATATTGGCATTGGCGGTATAAGCCGGACGCGGCGGCAGCATCACATTCGGCATATGCTCACGCATCCCACCTGTAGCCACGGCATAGGAGGTCGCTTCCGACTGCCAAGCCCCCAGCGTGGGCACAGCCAAAGACGGTGTTGCTCGCTGACCTGCATCCAAAAGAGTGTGGCGCAGCGCGCTGACCACCATACCACGTATGCGCGCCGTGTCACGGAAGCGCACTTCAGCTTTTGCCGGATGAACATTCACATCGACATCCGTCATTGGCAGCGTAATGAACAGGACCAGGGCCGGATGCCGTCCGCGCGGCAGCATATCGCCATAACCACCGCGAACGGCAGCCAACAACAGTTTGTCCTTCACCGGTCGTCCATTCACGAATAGATATTGTTGCTGCGCCGTTGGGCGATTGTAGGTCGGCAAACCTATCATGCCGCTGAGACTGATACACTCATGCGCCATACCGACCGGCACGGCGCTCATCAAGAAATCGTCGCCGATGACTTCAGCCAAACGCTGTCTTAATATTTCATCCTGCGAGGCTAGCGGCACGCCAAAGCGCAGAGGCCGTCTGCCTTCTTCGGTCAGGCTAAAGGCGACATCGGGGCGGCTAAGAGCCAATCGTTCCACCACCTCGCGGGCGTAATCGCCCTCGGCACGTGGCGTTTTCAAAAATTTAAGCCGCGCCGGTGTTGCATAAAACAAATCGGCGACTTCAACACGTGTGCCTTGCACCAAAGGTACTGGCTGAACGTTTGCAACTGCACCACCTGCCACTTGCAAACGCGCGCCTTCGCTGGCACCCGCAGGACGACTGCTGATGGTCAATCGCGCGACTGCACCGATGGAAGGCAGCGCCTCACCGCGAAATCCTAAACTCCGAATAGCTAGCAAATCATCGTCCGGCAGTTTGGATGTGGCATGGCGCAGCACCGCGCGGGGCAATTCCTCCGGTAGCATCCCGCCGCCATTATCGACGACGAGAATGAGCGACTGCCCACCTTCACGCAACGTTACGGCGATATCGGTCGCACCGGCATCCAGCGCGTTTTCGACCAGTTCTTTGACGACAGCCGCTGGCCGCTCAATCACCTCGCCAGCAGCGATTTGATTGACAAGATTTTCGGGCAGCAGGCGAATGGTCATGCGCGACGCAACAGTTCCAGCAAACCGTTAGTCGAAGCATCACGGGCTTGAGGAGCGATCGCCGTCCGCAAATCATCATATAGGCTCCCGGCCAATTGCTTGCCGAGTTCTACACCCCATTGATCAAAGGCGTTAATATCCCAGAGCACGCTCTGCACAAAGACCTTATGCTCATAGAGCGCCGTGAGCATTCCGAGATGCCAGGCATCAAGCTTGTCGAGCAGTAGCATCGTACTGCAGCGATTGCCCGGCGCGACCCGGTGCGGAATGATGGCGGCATCCGGCGTTTGCGGTGCCAGCTCAACTGCATTGCGCCCGCGCAGCAAGGCCTCCGGCTGTGCCAACAAGTGCGCGTGAAGCACTGTTTCATGTTCAGGTCGGTCGAAGTCATTGTGCTGCACACCGATGAAATCCGCCGGAATGCAGTCAGTGCCCTGATGCAGCATTTGATAATAGC
>JAGOHT010000005.1 GCA_017996055.1 Alphaproteobacteria bacterium | reverse complement strand
CATCATCACCGCGCCGGAACTTGGCAAACCCGTTGTGCTCGGCCCCTTCACGCTCAAAGGCGGCAAGGAGAATGTTGAACTCTATATCACTTCGCCGGTCAACAATAACTGGTTTGAGGTTGATGCCGATCTGGTCAATACGCAGACACAGGATATCTTTAGCTTCACCACCACTGTCGAATATTACAGCGGTTACGACAGTGATGGCCATTGGTCGGAAGGCGGCCAAAGCCAAAGTGCCATTCTCTCTTCGGTGCCCGGCGGCACCTATCAGCTGGTCGTCACCCCCAACAGCGGCATCCTCGGGGCGAACACATATAGCATCGCACTCAAACGCGATGTGCCCGTCTGGTCAAATTTCTTCCTGGCCTTCTGCCTCATCGCTGCCTTCCCGCTTTTCATGTTAATGCGACGCTCTGCTTTTGAAAAAGCGCGCTGGGAAGAGAGTGATACCGAGGCGCGCCCCTATTTTCCGCCGGATAGTTCCGTGCCGGACAATGAACCGAACACCCGACGTTCCGTGTTGGACGACAACAATCCCCATCTGCCCTGGAGCGGTCAATAATGCACAAAATCGCCACAGGCTATTACTGGCTTATTCTCGCGCTCTTCAGCGTTGCATGGCAACAAGGCTACGCCGTCAGCAGCATCTTCACGACGCAGGAACATGGGCAGCGGGTTCCCGGACAAAGCTACCGTTATCACAAATAAAACAGGAGAATCGCCATGGAACTCGTCAATTTGCATAGCATCACCAACTCCCTCATTTTTTCCGTCATCGGCATGGCCGTCCTCATCGTCAGCTTTCTGCTGCTTGACGGCATGGTGAAAAGCTACAGCCTTTGGAAAGAGATTGTCGAGAAACAGAACCAGGCGCTCGCCATTTTGCTTGGTGCTTTCACGATCGCGCTGGCCATCATCATCGCCGCCGCCATTCATGGCTGAAACGCGCGCGCTGCGCGACCATGAGCGCCTGCGATATCTGCTGCTGCTCTCGGTCTTCGTCATCGCGACCTGCGGGCTGATCTACGAGCTCATCGCGGGCACGCTGGCCAGCTACCTGCTTGGCGATTCCGTGACGCAATTCTCCACTATAATCGGCACCTATCTTTTTGCTATGGGCATCGGCTCCTGGCTTTCGCAGCATATTCAGCGCGACTTGCTCGCCGTGTTTGTCCGCATTGAAATCCTTGTCGGCCTGGTCGGCGGTTTCTCCGCCGTCATTCTCTTCATGCTCTTTGACCACGTCGCGCTCTTCCGCCTGCCGCTCTATGGGCTGGTGCTAGCCGTCGGCATTCTGGTCGGCATCGAAATTCCGCTTCTGCTCCGCATTCTTAAAGACGAATTCGCCTTCAAGGACCTGGTGGCGCGCGTCTTTACCTTTGATTATATAGGTGCGCTCTTCGCTGCGCTGCTCTTCCCGCTTTTACTGGTGCCGCATCTGGGGCTGATCCGCACCGGTCTGCTGTTTGGCATGATGAATGTCGGCGTCGCGCTCTGGCTCATCGCGTTTTGCCGTCAGCAGGCGCCAAAATTGCGGCTACAACAGGCCAGCGCAATTCTCGCGCTTATCGTGCTGGTTTTCGGCTTTGTTTATAGCGGGCAGCTGCTGCAATTTGCCGAAAGCAGCGCATTCCCCGACACGGTCATCCACGCGCAGTCCACACCCTATCAACGCATTGTGCTCACCAAAGCGCCGCATGATCTGCGTCTGTTCCTGAACAATAATCTGCAGTTCAGTTCGCGTGACGAATATCGCTATCATGAAGCGCTGGTACATCCTGGCCTCGCCAGCCTGACCGTCCCGAAGCAGGTACTGATTTTAGGCGGCGGCGACGGGCTGGCGGCGCGCGAAATCCTGAAATATCCTTCCGTCGAGCATATTCAACTCGTCGATCTCGATCCAGCCATGACCAAACTCTTCGCCAGTAACCCGATGCTGACCGAATTGAACCACGGCGCGCTCGCCTCCTCCAAGCTGAGCATCACCAATGCCGATGCTTTTCTCTGGCTCAAAGAGAATGAGGCGTCGCTGAAGGATAAGTTTGACTTCGTCGTCGTTGATTTCCCCGACCCGTCCAGTCTTGCCATCGGCAAGCTCTATAGCATCACTTTCTTCAAGCTGCTTTTCAGCACCGTGCAGCCGGACGGTGCCGTAGTGGTGCAAAGCACTTCGCCGTTCGTGGCGCGCAAATCCTTCTGGTGTATCGCCAACACGCTTGACGCCGCCGGTTTCGTCACCGCGCCCTATCACGCCTATGTGCCATCGTTCGGCGAATGGGGGTTTGTGCTGGCCAGCAAGCGCCCTTATCAACCAGCGCAGCACTATCCCGATGGGCTGCGTTTCGTTACCCCGCCGACCGTCGCCGCGATGTTCCAGTTTCCGCCCGATATGGTGCGGGAGCCGACCCCCGTCAACCGGCTCGATAATCAGGTGCTAGTGCATTATTTCGACGAAGAATGGGGCGACTATAGTGCCCATTGACCAGGTGCGCATGAACCGGCGGCACTTTCTCCTCGGGAGCCTGTGCCTAGCGGCGTTGGGCGGTGCCACAACGTTCGCGACCATGAAGCCTCCACCCATCCCTGGTAACATCGTCGGCGCGAATGCCACGCTCGGTCACCGGCTGCGGCAAGGTAATTTTCCGCCCGTCACCAAGAGGCACCAAACCCAGGTCGTGATTGTCGGTGGTGGCATCGCTGGTCTCAGCGCCGCATGGGCGCTGCAGCGCGCCGGGTTCAAGGATTACATTCTGCTCGAATTGGAAGAAGCCGTCGGCGGCAATGCGGCGTGCGGCAGCAACGCCGTGAGCGCCTATCCCTGGGGGGCGCATTATGTGCCCTTGTTGACCACAGAAGCCAAAGCCGCCCAGGCACTGTTCGAGGAACTCGGTGTCATCACCGGCTGGCAAAACGGCTTGCCGGTGTATAATGAATATTTTCTTTGCGCCGATCCGCAGGAGCGGCTCTATCTCTCAGGCCGCTGGCAGGAAGGGCTGGTGCCACAACTTGGCACCACTGCCAAAGACCGCGGGCAGTATGAGGCCTTCTTCGCGGCCATGGAGCAGTTCCGCCGTCGCCGCAGTGCCGACGGCAAGCGTGCCTTTGCCATTCCCCTCGCCTATTGCGCGCACGATGCCGACTTGCTCGCGCTCGACACGATCAGCATGGCCGATTATCTGACCCAGCAAGGCTGGGATAGTCCTGCCCTGCGCTGGTATGTTGATTATTGCTGCCGCGACGATTATGGCGCACCGGCAGAAGCTATTTCCGCCTGGGCCGGCATCCATTACTTCGCCGCTCGCGATGGCCACGCCGCCAACAGCGAGGCGCAAGCGGTCGTGACTTGGCCGGAGGGGAATGGTTGGCTTGCCCGGCAAATGCGCGCCCGCCTCACCGGTACGGTGCTAACTCAGCGGCTCGCCTATGGGCTCGACAGCAACGCAAACAGCGCGACCGTGCGCTGCCTGGTTGCGCCACAAGAGACCAGTGAAGACATCACCGCCGCCGCCGTCATTATGGCCGTGCCGCATTTTGTTGCCAGCCGCCTACAGCCAACCCTGGCAGCACCAGCCGTACCACAACAGTATAGCCCCTGGATGGTCGCTAATTTGACGCTCGACATGCTACCGCAAGGGCGCGGCCACCGTCTCGCCTGGGACAATGTCATCTATCGTAGCCCACTGCTGGGCTATGTTGTGGCGACACATCAGCACCTTAATCGCGTCCAGAAACAGACCGTGCTGACCTATTACTGGCCGCTCGACCATCTGCCTCCGACCGAAGCACGGCGCGAGGCGTTGGCACGTCCCTACGCTGTTTGGCAGTCGCTGATTTTGAAAGAGCTCTTGCGCGTACATCCTGAACTTATCGGCCACATCAAGCAAATCGATGTCTGGCTATGGGGGCATGGCATGATTAGGCCTGTGCCGAACTATATCTGGAATCCTGCGCGCCAAAACGCAGAAACACCACCGGTTTTTCATGCCCATTCCGACATCAGCGGCCTCTCGATATTCGAGGAGGCGCAATATCAAGGCGTGCGGGCAGCTGAAGCTGTATTGAACCACCTGAAACATCCCTTTCAGTCACTTTTATGATAATCAACCGCCAACCTTGGATTTATTCCGCCCGCGTCGACGGTTTTTTTATCCTAGCACCTGCGCTGGTGACGACCGCACTTGTGCTGGCGCTCGCGCCAATACTGAACCAGGTTACCACCCTACCCTCCTGGCTCTGGGGGCTGCTCGTCGTCGGCGTCGATGTCGCGCATGTTTATGCCACGCTCTACCGGACTTACGCCGATAAGGACGAATTGCGCACACGCCCTATGCTCTATCTGCTCACCCCACTAATGTGCTGGATTGGCGGCGTGCTACTCTATAGCATTGATGCGCTGTGGTTCTGGCGCGGCCTCGCCTACTTCGCCGTCTTCCATTTCATGCGGCAGCAATATGGCTTCATGATGATTTACGGACGGCAGGAAACAGTGCCGCGTTGGGCAAAGCGTCTCGACCAACTCACCATCTACGCTGCTACCTTTTACCCATTACTCTTCTGGCATACTCATCTGCCACGCCAGTTTGACTGGTTCGCAGCTGGAGATTTCTTCGGCCTGCACTGGCCCTGGCTTACCACAATTGGCGCGCTACTCTATGGCACACTGCTGCTGGCTTATAGCGCAAAAGAAGTCTGGTTGAGTCGAGAGCAACAGCATTTCAATCTGCCGAAAAATCTTCTGCTACTCGGCACGGTGCTGTCATGGGCGGTCGGCATCATAGTGTTTGATAACGACCTGGCTTTCACCGCCCTTAACGTCATCGCCCACGGCGTGCCCTATATTGCGCTCATCTGGATTTTCTGCAGCAACCGTTCCACGACTCCCGATAAGGCACCGCGATATCTAGTACGTTTATTCAAGCCCTTGATGGCGCCGCTCTTTGTTCTGACGCTTATTCTCCTCGCCTATTTTGAAGAAGGTCTGTGGGATGGGCTGATCTGGCGCGACCATGCGGTGCTGTTCCCGTTCTTCCAGTATTTGCCGCATTTGTCTGATCCGGCTATGCTCAGCTGGCTGGTACCGCTCCTGGCGCTACCGCAGTCCACGCATTACGCTCTTGATGCCTTTATCTGGCGCATGCGCGGACAAGATAATCCCTGGCGCGCCACACTGTTTCAGCACACGCCTAGCTAAATCGGGGGCTGTCCGGTTCCGACGCCATGATAGGCGAAGCCCTGCGCGGCAGCCTCTTCAGGCTTATAGATATTTCGCAAATCGATAAGACGCGGCACAGCCAGCCGCGTTTTGAGCCGTGTAAAATTAAGCGCACGGAATTCGTTCCATTCCGTCAGAATGACCAATGCTGCCGCCCCCTGCGCTGCGGCATAAGCATCGTCTGCCCAAATAACGTCCGGCAACTGCGCTTGCGCGGCCTGCTGCCCGACCGGATCATAGGCCTGAACCCGTGCCCCAGCAGCTTGCAAGGCTGGCACGATATCAAGCACCGGACTCTCACGAATATCATCCGTATTGGGCTTAAAAGTTACCCCAAGCACAGCGATAGTTTGCCCGGCAACGCTTCCACCACAAGCCGCAATAATGCGCCCGGCCATGCTTTGTTTGCGCTGCCGGTTACTGGCGATGACGGTCTCGACAATCGGCAACGGCACCTTGCTCTCGGCAGCGGTGCGCGCCAAGGCCAGCGTGTCTTTTGGAAAACATGAGCCACCAAACCCGGGACCAGCATGAAGGAATTTGCGCCCGATGCGCCCGTCAAGTCCCATAGCCTTGGCGACCACGCGCACATCGGCACCGGTTGCCTCGCACAAATCCGCCATCTCATTGATAAAGGCGATTTTCGTGGCGAGAAAAGCATTACTGGCGTATTTTGTCAGTTCCGCCGACTCCAGGCTCGTTTCCACCATCGGCGTTTCCAACAAATAGAGCGGCCGGTAAAGCGCGCGCAGAACTGGGAGCGCCCGCGGATCGTCCGCGCCAATGACAACACGGTCTGGCCGCATGAAATCATTGATAGCCGAGCCTTCACGCAGGAATTCCGGATTCGAGCACACAGCAAAATCGGCGCCGGGGTTCACGGCGCGCATTCGTCGCATGACTTCCCGACCGGTACCAACCGGCACGGTCGATTTGGTGACGACGACCGTGAATTGTCCGGCGGGCAAAGCGCTGGCAATCTGCTCCGCCGCCGCATAAACATAGGCCAAATCGGCGTGGCCGTCACCCCGTCGGCTCGGCGTCCCCACGGCAATGAAAACGGCCGCAACACCACTCAAATCGTCAAGCGTGGTATGAAAATTTAGGCGCCCGGCCGTGACATTCTGTGTAACTAGCGCTTCCAGTTCCGGCTCATAAATTGGAATCTTTCCTGCCTTGAGCGCCGTAATCCGTGCGGCGTCGGGATCAACGACCAACACCTGGACGCCGAACGCAGCAAAACAGGCCGCCGAAACCAGCCCGACATAACCCGCGCCGAGGATGACGATACGCATGATTAGATGACAATCTTCCGCAGCGCTTCACGCACGGCCGGACCATAGGTGGCATGGGAGAGCGCGAAAGCGACATTGGCTTCGATAAAGCCGACCTTATTACCGCAGTCATAGCGTGTGCCTTCAAAGCGCAGCCCATGGAAAGGCTGATGGTCGAGCAGACGCGCCATGCTGTCCGTAAGCTGAATTTCGCCGCCCGCGCCAGTGCGCTTTTCTTCAAGATAGCTAAACACTTCCGGCTGCAGAATATAGCGGCCAATGACCGAAATCGTTGATGGCGCGCGGTTTGGCTCCGGCTTTTCTACCATGCCCTTGACCTTCACCAGCTTGCCGTCATCGCTGCTAACATCAAGGATACCGTAACGGTTTGTTTGGTCGCGCGGCACATCAACCACCCCAACCATATTGCCGCCAACATCGTTATAGGCCTCAATCATCTGCTGCAAGCAGGGGCGTTGCGCCAACACAACGTCATCCGCCAGCAGAATGGCAAAAGGTTCGTCACCCACCAAATGGCGCGCGCACCAGACGGCGTGGCCAAGACCCAGGGCTTCGCGTTGACGGGTGAAAAACAACTGGCCGGATTCCATCTCGGTCGTTTTTAGCAGCGCCAGCTCAGCCTGTTTATCGCGCATCTTGAGAACATGCTTGAGATCATTGTTGCTGTCGAAGTGATCTTCGAGCGCGCCTTTGCCGCGGCTGGTCACAAAGATAAATTGCTCGATACCGGCGGCGCGCGCCTCGTCCACCGCATGCTGAATGAGCGGCCGGTCGACCAGCGTCAGCATTTCTTTCGGCATTGCTTTGGTTGCAGGCAAGAAGCGTGTGCCGAGACCAGCAACGGGGAATACGGCTTTACGAACAGGTTTTAGCATCATCAATCCTTTTAAAATTAAACAGCCGTGGGCGGCAAACTCAGCGCATCTTTGACCGCGCCACAAATCTCTTCCATGGCAAAGGGCTTCGCAATGACTCGATGCACCAAGGCATCAAGATTATGCGCGCGCATACGCTCCTGGGCATAGCCGGAAATCATCACTATCCGCAAGTCTGGAAATAGTCGCACGGCTTTCAAAGCCAGAGCAATGCCGTCAACATTCGGCATGACGATGTCGGTAACCAACACAGCAAAGCGCTCATTAACCAATACATCAAGCGCCTGCTGCCCATCAGCCACCGCAGTCACGTCATAGCCGACGCTCGCCAGTGAACGGACAATGAATTCACGAACAGAAGGGTTATCCTCGGCTACGAGAATACGGGCACTCGGCTCAGTTGGCGTCATCGATAAAGCCATAATCGAAATCGGTCACCGTTTTCTCCGGATAAGGTTCGGTCAAACTAAAACTCCTCGTTTCACGCGGCAGCAACTTACCGGTCTCCGCCGGAATACGCCAGGAGAGTATGCCATGACCATCAATATCGGTAAATTCCCTCTCGTGGCTGTCTAGCGCCGTAACATAGATGGTGGGCACACTTTGCGCAGCTTCGGAGCGATTTGTCACAGTTCCGGCCAGACAAAGCATGGCACGACCGGAAATAAAGCATTTTTCGGCTTTGGTGAGCTGCAGATCGAAGCTTTCCAACGGTGCCGGATTAATCAGCCCGGCGGCACGATACGCCCCCTCCAGCAACGGAAAACGGGCAGCGAGCTTGTAGCGCCCCAAAAAGAGCGTGAGCGTTAGCCCGCAGAGCAGTAGAACAATCATCGTCCAGGCCAGACGGCGCGGCAGTCGGGGCAGCATCGCCGCCGTTTCTTCCATATTCTGCAAAAAGTTCGTTGAAGGGAGCGGTGGCGGTCGACGCTCCACGAGGGGGTGCCTTATTTCCAGCAGCGGGGGCGGCAAAGGTGGCGCAGGCGGCGGCGGGATAAAATCATCCGCCGGACCTGGTGGCTCCACCACCACCGGGCTTACAGCGGCGGGCCGCACGACCGGCGATGGCGCAACTGACGGCGGCTCATCCGGCATCGGTCCATCGGGCCCGGCACGCCAGACATGACGGCACCGCGCGCAGCGCAATTTGCGCGGCCCTTCCGCAAAAGCGTTATCGGCCACGGCAAAGCGCGTGACACATGACGGGCAGGTCAGAATCATGAAGCGTGATGTTGGCGTTTGGGACTAACGAGCTGTTCCGCTTGCTTATAACCTTTGCGCCACGAGCAAGCAATTGCTTAATCCGACTTTCGTCGTCGTGTGAAACTGTTATACTGTGGCCATGTCAATTCTGACTCTGACCAATATTGGCCTGCGGTATCAGACCGGCGCAGATGTTCTGCGCGGTCTTAATCACAGTTTTGTCCCTGGCAGTTTCACATTCTTGACCGGCGCGAGCGGGGCAGGCAAATCTTCTTTGCTCAAATTATGTTATCTCGCAGAGAACCCCAGCAGCGGTAACATTAGCCTGTTCGGCAAAGACCCAACCAAGCTATCGCGCGATGCGCGCGCCAAATTACGCCGCCGCATCGGCGTCGTCTTTCAGGATTTCCGCCTCATTCCGCACCTCACGGCTGTGGAAAATGTCATGCTGCCTTTGATGTTACGTAGCGCCAAGAAAAAGGCGGCCGCCGATCATGCTCGCCATTTACTGCGCTGGTCTGGCGCACTCGATCAGGAAGATGTCTATCCCGACCAGCTCTCTGGCGGACAACAGCAACGCGTGGCAATTGCCCGCGCGGTCATTGGCCGCCCCAATTTGCTCCTTGCGGATGAGCCGACCGGCAATGTGGACGACGCAAGCGCCGAAAAAATCATGCACCTCTTCCTAGAGTTGCATAAGCTTGGCACCACGGTTGTCGTCGCCACCCATAATCTCAGTCTGATTGAGTCGCATGGCTTCCCTTGCCTGCGGCTCAGTGGCGGGCAACTTCTATCGGTCGCCACCAACCAGCGGGCGGCGGCATGAACCAGGCGCGTATCGATCACGCTTTGATTCGCACGCCGGTAGCCTGGCCACTACGTATCATGATTGCCGTGATCGTCTTTATTTCTGGGCTTGGTCTGCTCTCCGCCTGGGCGCTGAGCCTGAGCGCAGCGCAGCTCGACCGTGGCCTACGCGGCCAGATGACACTGGAGCTGCCGCCAGACGAGAACGGCAAGGTCGATTCTACCCTGACCGCCGAGGTAACCAAGTCACTCGATGACTTGCCGGGGGTCAAGAGCGTCCACGCCCTCACCGCCGAAGAAACCACCGCGCTTTTGCGCCCCTGGTTGGGACAGAACGGTGACGCCAAGAGCCTAGCCCTGCTACCGTTGCCGCAACTGATAGATATCCAAGTCACCGACCAGACCGTGGCCAAGACCCTGGGCACACTGATTACCAAAAAATACCCCGCAGCTAGCCTTGCGGACCACCAATTATGGATTCAGAAACTGGCGCAGCAAACGCGGCTTGCCGCGATTGCGGTGCTAGCGCTCGTTTGTGTGCTCTTATTGGCGCTGTTCAGCACGGTGGCTTTTGCCTGTCGCGCCGGGTTGAATGTGCAACTGCCAACGGTCGCCCTGCTGCATGTGATAGGAGCAACCGACGCGCATATTTGTGGTCAAATGCGGCGCTACGCGTGGCGCCTGGTCTGGCCTGGCTGTGTGCTTGGCGTCATCGGCTGCAGCTTGGCGAGCGCCGGTCTTATCCATGTGCTCATCACGCTTGCGCCCAGCAAATATTTGCCCGCCGAAGAGCATTTCTGGCTCGGTGCGGGTGCGCTCAGCCTGGGACTACCCTTGCTCGCCTGGGGTTTTGCGCGGTTGAGTGCTAATCTGGCTACACTACGCGTACTACGAGCGATGCCGTGAGGTTCGCACCGGCCCGCCGCTTGTTGGCGCTGAGCGCCGCTTTGCTCTTGGCTGCCTGGCTTACGGGCTTTGCCGGTTATCTCACCGTAATCCGCGATTTGAGCAGCCAACCCAATACGCCCCCCTGGCCTCCAAATTCAGCCGCGACCACGGCAACAGCCATCGTCGTGCTCACGGGCGGCAGCGAACGGATCGCCACCGGTCTGCGCCTGTTGCAGGAGGGTTATGGCCGCAAACTTTTCATCTCCGGCGTCGGACCGGGGGGCGATATGAACACGATTTTCTCCGGCTTGCCGCGGCAGGCCACATTGGAACAGTGCTGCATCAGCCTTGGCCGCAAAGCGGGTGATACGGTTGGCAATGCTGAAGAGACCGTGGCCTGGTTGGCACACGACAAATTCAGCCAGGTTATCCTCGTCACCGCCCATTATCACATGCTCCGCAGCCTCTATGAATTTCGCTTGCTTGATGCCGCACAACACGTCATCCATCCCTATCCCGTCGCGCCCACACGTGTGCAATTGGTAGATTGGTGGCAGCGCCCGCGCACGGCGACGTTGCTAGTGACGGAATATTGCAAATACTTGATAACCCTGTTGCGGTATGGATGGCATAGCCTGTGATGAGTTTGCGCTATTGGATTTTTCGGATTTTGTTCCTGGGCTGGAATACAAGCCTTGCCATCTTTTGTCTCTGGATATTGTTGTTTCCACGCCCCACCGTGCAACGCTTCGTGCGCTTCTATCTCAGCGGCATCGCCTGGTTAATGAAGCATGTCGCGGGCACGGATTTCAAACTCGTCGGGGCGGAACATTTGCCCGCCACCCCCTGTATCCTTGCCGCGAAACATTTGGCGCCCTGGGAAACCATGGTGCTGCCCTTGCTAGGACGCTCGCCCGCAATTGTGTTGAAACAAGAACTCATGCGCTTGCCGCTCTGGGGCTGGTATGCCTCTAAATACGGCAATGTGCCGGTGGACCGCAGCGCCGGAGCGCGCGCTATGTTGAAAATGATGGGTGAAGCGAAGAAAATCATTCAAGCTGGCCGCGATGTCTTGATTTTCCCGCAGGGCACCCGTCTCGAACTCGGCGAGTGGAAATCTTATAAAATCGGGGTCGCCGCGATGTACAGCGCGCTCAATGTGCCGGTACTGCCTGTCGCCATCAATTCGGGCATCTATTGGAGCCGGAACGGCAAATTAAAGCGCACCGGCACAATTACTGTCGAATTCCTACCGCCCATTCCCCCTGGTTTAAAGCGCGATGTGATGATGGCGCAATTACAGGACACACTGGAAAACGCGACGAACCGGCTCGTCACCGCCGAGGGCGGCCCCGCCGTCATCGTGCCACCGGACGCCACGGTGGAATAATTTTTATCAATGAGGAGATGCACTATGAAGCTTGCTTCCGTCGTCCTGTTCAGCGCCTTGACCGCTCTCCCGGCCTGGGCCAGCTCCCCAGGCATGATTGAAGGCCCGCCCGGATGCGATTGGGAAGCATCCGTGACCGGCACTACCACGACGACGCCACCCCAGCTGCAGTTAAAACTCGTCAAACTCAGTGGCACCTGCATGGCTGAGCCCGGCCCCTGCGGCCAAGCCGGCGATGAGATAACCGTCGATCAGGATGGCACGCATCAAACGGGGCAAACAGTCCATGTTTGGGTTAGTGGCGTATTCGCGATGCTCACCCATCCGACCTGCACCAAAATCCCTATCAAGCCCTGATCTCTTCAAGGCTGCGGCGTACTTGCCCATAGGTTCCGGTCTTCCTCAATAATGACACGGTGCATGACCGTTTCAAGGATGCGCGGCGTAATCTGGCGGGTGGGCGTTTCTTTGATGCGTTGACGGTAGCGCGCCGCTGTTTCGCAGAGCGCGACGATATCCTCGATTTGCGCTGGATTGCTGGCGCTCTGCAAGATACGCGCGACAAAATCGGCAGCAGCCATATCCTTCAGCTCATGGCCAGATTTGAGCGCGCGCTCCAGATAATGCTCCGCCACGGCTTGCAGCATCTGCCGCACCTCTGGCCGTGGCGGCGGCAACTGCGGCGGGGTTAGCTGCGTCCCCGGCATGGCCAGAACCATACCGAAGAGGTTGTCGATCTCATTGCCCGCGACATAGCTAATCGCCGTGCCGATAACCAGCACATTGGGACGCGCCGTTGCGGTTTCAATCAGTGTATCCAGCTCGGTCAGCAGCTCTTCATCTTCTTTCGGGTCGATGAGATCGAGGCGCGGCAAGAGCAGCATCAGCTTTTTGTTGCCAGATTTCTGCACCAGTTGCTTGGCCTTAGCGAGCGCATCGACATTACGCGGATTATGCACGATGAGAATATCGTCCATTGCCGCCTCGACCGCGATTTTTTTTGCTAGCGCCTTCTTGCCGGACAAAGGGGGGCCAATGACCAGGATTTCGTTACCCACCCGCTGATCGCCATAGACATCCGGAAATTTGGCGCGGTCGATGAGATCGGCGATACCCTGCAACAGCGCATCGCAGCCCGCGAAATCGGCGCGCATCCCGACGACCGGCACACTCTCGATGCTCAGCGACGTGCGCTCGCGGCGCTTAGCGCGCTCGAAAAGGAAGTCGAGGAGAATCGGCAAAGTGGCGATAGCGCCGAGCAGCGCCGCTCCGGCAAGCACTTCTTCCGCCACCAGCATGATGGTTTGGTCGTCCATAGCCTTACTTCCGCTGTCTTGCAGCCCACAAAAACGGTTGAGTCTAATGCTGAGAATTCAGCAAATACTGCCTTACAAACAAGAGCATAGCACACACTCTTCAAACAATCGATAACGGGGAAACCTCGCGTATTTTCAAGCCTTTCCGGACCGCAGCGACCAGGACAACAATTATGGCAAAAAATACCACCCCTGCGCCATAAAGCGGCCATGTCCGGCGCTAAGATTAATCCTGCGGGCTAAGCTTTTTCCCGCTGACAAAGGAGACTAAAATGCGCCGTTTTGCTCTGTTGGGATGTGCACTCTTGCTGGCAACGCCAGCAGCTCCGGCGCGTGCCGGCGACGGGCTTGATCTCGGCACGTTGGTAGGCGCTGGCCTCGGCGGCGTTATCGGTAATCAAATCGGCAAAGGCACCGGCAACACGGTCGCGACCGTCGCGGGCGTTATCCTCGGCGGAGTCGCCGGTCACTCGGTTGACCGCAACTGGAGCAGCAGCGGCCATCGCGGCTATAGCGCGCCGGTAAGCACCTATACGCCAGAACCGGTCTATTATTCCTATCGCCCGAACTATGTCGCGCCACCCGCGCCGCCACCAACCGTCATCTATAGCCAATACAACCGCTATGATGACGATGATGGCTATCACAATCGCCGCCACCATCATGGTCGCCATTATGGCCATAGCAACCAGAGCTGGAAACAGCCAGTGGTCTATCGCCAGACGACTGTCGTGCAGAACATCCAACCGGTGCGTTATCAGCAGGCAGAAGATGCTTCTTATTGCCGCGAATATACCAACCGCGTGACGGTGGGTGGCCGCGTGCAGGAAAGCTATGGCACCGCCTGCCTACAACCCGACGGCAGCTGGCAGATCGCCGACTAAATTTTTCGTCAAGCGCTGATGAGACGCTGCAACCTATTTGGGTTGCAGCGTTGTGCTTGCAATCAGCCGCGACAATAGAAACGCCGCCATAAAGCCAGTCAACGTTGCGAAGCCCGCCGTAAAAGCAAAATATTGATTGGCATCCATTGTGATGATTGGGCACATGACGGGGTGGATTGCCTCTAAGCCCAATAAAATTGTCGTAGCGAACGATAAGGCAATCGCCCAACTGTAGCGATTTGACATCCTATCTAATTTCATCTTTTCCATCATAGTCTCCCCGCTGCGTGGTGAAGGTTTACGAAAATTCTGCATTCTCACTGCCTTAAAGTAGCTACGCAACGCATCGGGCAAAGTTTCAAGAAACCAGCAATTCACTCCAGCCACACAACACATTGATATTACGATGTTTTCGGAAAATTGTGGCGCCATTCATGATTCGAAACGCACCATTTTACAAAGTGACCACATCTTTCAGCCTGTTATACCCTGACCATGACCAATCTACGCCGTGGCGATTTTTTCTTTGAACTCCCCAGCGCGTTAATCGCGCAGGAACCGGCACGACCACGCGAAGCGGCGCGGCTGCTGCAGGTCGAAGGCAGCTGGCAGATCGCCGACTAGTCCTTCCACCTCCATCGTGGCCGAACGCCACGCTGGAGGTTTAACAAGGCGGGCATTGACGACATTTTCACCGATCATTAGGCTGCCGCTGCGGCAAGTGTTGCAAGCTTGGCCGGTGTTTTTGCATCCAAAGACACCGCCGCTCCGGGGTTACCCCGGGGACTTATTTTAAGGCACCAATACAGCCCATGAGCGACCCTGCACGTTGTGCAGCGCAGCTCATGGCAGACGAGACTGGTTGCACACTTGCCGCAACAGATCGGTTCCCCTAGCTTGCGGGCATGGATGCAAAAGACTTTGTAGCGCTCGCCCTTGCCGATGCCTGGCTTGCAGAACCGGCTGGCCAGGATTTTACTGGCCGCGCCACAGTTCTTTTCGGCCAGCCGCATCCTTGGATTCCCCGGCTCGCCCGCCGCATAAAAAGACAGTTTGGCACGACGGAACATTATGATAGGCGCACCGCTCTGGCGCAGTTTATCCGCGCCGATGACGGCTATACGACGGCCTGGAGCTCATACGCTAAACCAAGATTGCGACAATATGTGTTCGCTACGCCGCAGATGCGCTTGCAATCCGCGTGGCTGTCGACGGCAAAGCTCCCGCCTCTTGCAACCTGCGGCGCGTTGGCGGAGTGGCTTGGACTCACAACCGAAGAGCTGGCCTGGTTTGCGGATACCCGCGGCATGAACCGCACCGCGACCGGTAAGCTCAATCATTATCAATACCAGTGGCGCAAAAAGCGGAGCGGTCAATACCGCCTTATCGAAAGCCCCAAGGAAAGATTACGCGCAATCCAGCGCAAGATACTTACCGGCATTCTCAATCAGGTGCCGCCGCATGACGCCGCCCACGGCTTCCGTCGCCAGCGCTCCTGCCTGAGTTTTGTAGCCCCCCATATCGGAAAAGACTGCGTCCTCCGCATGGATTTGTGCAATTTTTTCGGCACCATCACGGCGGCGCGCATCCACGCACTCTTTCGGGCACTCGGTTATCCAATGGCACCGGCACGCCTACTCACAGGGCTCTGCACCCACAGCCTACCCCAGCAATTTATAGATCAGTTGCATACAGCAGGCATTGAATTATCTTGGGCAGAGCGGAGAGCTTACCAAGCGCCCCATCTGCCGCAGGGCGCGCCAACGTCCCCTGCCCTTGCCAACCTCTGCGCTTATGGGCTTGATGTCCGACTTTCAGCACTCGTGGCAAAGCATGGGGCGGATTACACACGGTACGCTGACGACATCGCCTTTTCTGGTGGAGGAGCCTTCAAGAGCCAAGCGGCTGACATCAGCACGTTCGTCGCCGTGGTGGCGCAGGAAGAAGGCTTTGCGGTTAATTTCCGGAAAACGCGCCGTATGCCCACAAGTCAGCGGCAGCAATTAACCGGTATCATTCTCAACAAAAAGCCTAATGTTCGGCGCACGGATTATGACGCGCTGAAAGCCATTTTGCATAACTGTCAGCAAGGTGACCCCGCCTCACAAAACCGTAGTCGCCATCCGGATTTCCGCGCCCACCTTTTGGGCAAAATCAATTACGTCAAACAAATCAACCCGCAACGCGGCACAAAACTGCTAACCCTCTATTCCGAAATTACTTGGCCCGAAAACCCATCACAAACTGCGCCTGAACAACCATGACCAATCTACACCGCAGCGATTTTTTCTTTGAACTCCCCAGCGCGCTAATCGCGCAGGAACCGGCACGACCACGCGAAGCGGCGCGCCTATTACAGGTGCAAGGTGCGGCCCTACAGGATTGGTATATCCGCGACTTGCCTAAGCTCTTGCGCCCAGGGGATTTGCTGGTCGCCAATGATACGCGCGTCATTCCGGCGCGACTCTTTGGCCAGCGCGGCACGGTGCGCTTTGAAGTGCTGCTGCACCAGGCTTTGGGCGGCGGGGTCTGGCGCGTTTTTGCCAGACCGGGCAAGCGGCTGCGTCCCGATGATACGATTGTGTTTGCGCCGGATTTCGCCGCGACCGTGCGCGCCAAACAGCCGGATGGGCAGCTGGAGCTGGATTTTCACTGCAGCGATGCCGATCTCTTCGCGCAGCTCACCATACACGGCGTGATGCCGCTGCCGCCATATATCAAACGCGAAACTCAAGGGCGCGCTTCAGACAAGCAGGATTATCAAACCATCTTCGCGGCGCAGGACGGCGCGGTCGCCGCCCCCACCGCCGGTCTGCATTATACGCCTGAGCTGTTGACCGCTCTCGCCGCTGTCGGCGTCAAGCAAACCACCGTGACGCTGCATGTCGGTGCGGGCACCTTCCTGCCGGTCAAAGCCGACAATCTGCGCGATCATATCATGCACCAGGAATGGGGCGAAGTTTCTGCCGCCACGGCCTCGACCATCAACGCCACGCGCGCGGCAGGCGGGCGCATCGTCGCGGTCGGCACCACCTCCCTGCGGTTGCTTGAATCCGCCCACGGTACGGACGGACAAACTCAGCCTTTCGCCGCCACCACGGATATCTTCCTCTATCCCGGCAAAACCATCCGCAGCGCTGATGTGCTCTTCACCAATTTTCATTTGCCTGAATCGACGCTGTTCATGCTGGTCTGCGCCTTTGCCGGAATGGCCAATATGCAAGCCGCCTATGCCCATGCAATTGCTGAGAAATACCGCTTTTACTCCTATGGCGATGCCTGTTTATTGGCGCGCCAGCGAGCAAACGGCTGAACTAGCATTCGGCCTGCGAAATTGCTAAGTTGCTGCGTCTATTCAACTGTTTCTTACAAATTCATGGCTTCATCTTTCGGGCAAAGCGCGCGCCGGGTAGCGCAGGAGTTTCGCGCCGTTGGCCGCGCCCTGCTCACGCCCGCCGTCATGGCCGTGGTCTATCCCTGGACCGCGCGGCAGGTGAAACTCGTCGGCATGGTCGCGGCTGCTGGCGCGGCCTATTTCAGCACGCCGGAACTCTCGGGCTTGTGGGCGCTGGGCGCAGCCGTCACCACTGGCCTGGTCACCCGCGCCGCCATGACCGTGGCAGAAGATGTCGTCGGCATTGGCAGTGGCATGGCGGCAGCACGAACAGCTTATTTACTCAGCGGCCGAAACCAGCCTGCTGGTGAAACACGCGAACACTACAAGCTTGCTGCCGGTTTGCTTGCTGGTGTCGTCGGCCTTGGCGCGGGCGGCATGGCGGGTATCGTTGGCGGCGGCAAGCTGACCTACGATACGGTCAAACCCGCTGTCACGCATTTCGCGATAAAACACCAGCATAGCGCCGCTACCCCTGCGGGCTGAAGCATTCGGCTTTGCTTGCCGCCTATTCTCGGCTAGAAACCCGCCATGAGTGGTTTCGGCATCCTATTTGATATACTGGCGGAAAGCGGCGCAGCGCGGCGCGGGCGGTTGACCACCGCCCATGGCACGATTGAAACGCCCGCCTTCATGACCGTCGGCACCGTCGGCACGGTCAAAGGGATGCACCCGGAAGCGGTCGCAGCGACCGGCGCAGAAATCATTCTCGGCAACACTTATCATTTGATGCTGCGCCCGGGCGCTGATCTGGTCGCCGAAATGGGTGGGCTGCACAAATTCATGAACTGGCCAGGACCGATTTTGACCGACAGCGGCGGCTTTCAGGTCATGTCGCTGAGTCAGCTGCGCAAGATTACCGAACAGGGCGTGACCTTCCGCTCCCATATTGATGGTAGCGCCCATGAACTGACGCCGGAGCGTTCCATCGCCATTCAGCACGCGCTCGACAGCAATATCACCATGTGCTTCGACGAATGCACCCCCTACCCCGCCACCGCTGAACAGGCCGCACAATCCATGCGCCTTTCCATGCGCTGGGCGGCGCGCAGCAAGGCGGCGTTTCAGCCCCGCGACGGCTACGGCATTTTCGGCATCAACCAGGGCAGCGTCTATCCCGAACTGCGGGCCGAATCCGCCGACGCGCTCAAAGCTATCGGCTTTGACGGCTATGCCATCGGCGGGCTCGCGGTTGGCGAAGGCCAAGAACTGATGTTCACCATGCTGGACAGCACGACGCCGCTGCTGCCGCGCGACCGCCCACGCTATTTAATGGGCGTCGGAAGACCAGAGGATATCGTCGGCGCGGTGGCGCGCGGCGTCGATATGTTCGATTGCGTCATGCCGACGCGTTCCGGCCGCACCGGCCAGGGCTTCACCCGCCGTGGGACGGTCAATATCCGCAACGCGCGCCACATACGCGACCAGCGCCCGCTAGAGGAAAGCTGCGCCTGCCCGTGCTGCCGTAATTATAGCCGAGCCTATCTGCATCATCTGTTCCGCGCCGGGGAGATGCTGGGGCCGATGCTGCTCACCTGGCATAATCTGGAACATTATCAGAGTTTAATGCGCGCCATCCGCGCTGCGATTAAAATCAATGAATTCACTAGATTTGCCGACGGCTTCGCAGTGCAGCAAAGCCACGGCGATATCCCCCCCATATAGATGCAACTATTTTAACGAATATTGGGACTTCCCTGCCCAGCCGGAAAGCGCAACACTCAGTTGGTCAGGAGAAACAGTGCATGAGCGCGCCAAAAATCAGCGTTGTCATTCCCGCTTATAATCGCGAGCGCACCATCCGTGCCGCGATTGAGAGTGTGCTCGGCCAAACCGAAAAGCGCTTAGAGCTCCTCGTTGTCGATGATGCCTCAAGCGACAAGACCGCCGACATAGCCCGCAGTTTCAACGATGCCCGCGTCGAAGTCATTCAACACCGGCAGAACGGTGGTGTAAGTGCGGCGCGCAACACTGGTATCACCGCCGCCCGTGGGCAATATATTGCCTTGCTCGATAGCGACGATCTCTGGTTTCCAAAAATGTTGGAGTCGCAACTCGCACGACTTGAAGCTGCCCCCACGAAAGTCGGTGGGATTGTTTCCGACCATGTCTATGTCGATCAAGAGCGGCGGCCACATTACATCCGTCGCAATTCGACGAGCAGCCGCAGCCCGGACGAGCTCATCGTCATCGGCCACGGCATGGGCATGGGGCAGAGCCTTGTTGCTCCCCGTGGCGTTTTTGAAACGGTCGGCCCCTTTGACCCAGCACTTCCCCGTGCTGAAGACTGGGAATGGATGCTACGTTTCCGCCGCCAGCACGAGATGCTGATTAATCCGCAAATCCTTTTCGCCTATGAGCAGAGCAGCTTCAACAAGCCTGAGATCACGCGGAAGTGCGTTACGCTGGTACATGACCGGCACGCCCAAGATATCGCCGCCCATGACGGGCCGAAGATGTTGCGCAAATTCGAAGCCGCGGTGGACTGGAAATTGGCGCGCACAGAGATCGCCGAACGGCATTGGGACAAAGGATTGCGGCTACTCAAGGCCGCGGCGCAGGCCTCGCCCGACGAATTGCTACATTATGGCGCAAGGCTGGTGCGTGACAAAGTGCGAGTCTTGGTGGGCGGCCACAAAGCCTTTGACAACTCCCTGCTGCAATCTAGCCCCCGCTTTTAGGAACAAGGCATTGTTTCAAAAGCTTTATTTCCTGCTTACCAGGGCAATGGCTTTGCTCTAGATTCGGAGTATGAGAAATTTTATCTACTTAGCTTTGATCGGCATTCTGCTGGCCGGAATACCGACTTCGGCAGCAATAGCCGCGGAACCCGCGCCGGAAGCGGAGAGCAAAAGTAAGCTGGAGCTGCCCCGCTTTGGCGCGTTGCGCTTTGCTGCTGTTAATCTGCGCGCTGGCCCCGGCACACGCTACCCGATGACCTGGGTTTACAAGCGCGCTGGCTTGCCCGTCGAGGTCATTGCGCTCTTCGACACCTGGTATCGCATCCGCGATTATGAAGGTACCGAGGGCTGGGTGCACAAAACCCAGGTCAAGCTGCAGCGACGCGGCATGATTATCGGCACCAAGCCACATGATGCCCGCGCCGCGCCGGAAGCGACCGCACCGGTCACCGCGCATCTCATGCCGCTCGTGCAGTTCAATCTCGTCAGTTGCAGCAAGGACTGGTGCCTGGCGAAGAGCGACGATTTCAAGGGCTACCTCCGTAAGGACGCCATCTTCGGTGCTTATCCGACCGAGGTGTTTGAATGAGCGCGCTGCAAGGCAAGAGCATTCTCCTCGTCATCAGCGGTGGCATCGCCGCCTATAAGGCGCTCGATCTCATCCGCCGCTTGCGTGAAGCGGGCGCTGCCGTGCGCTGCATCCTGACCCAAGGCGGGGCGCAATTTGTCACGCCGCTCTCCGTCGCTGCGCTCAGCGAAAACAAGGTCTATCAGGATTTATGGTCGCTGACCGACGAGCAAGAGATGGGGCATATCCGCCTGGTGCGCGAAACCGACCTTATCATCGTCGCGCCCGCCAGCGCCAATCTGCTCGCCAAGCTGGCGCATGGGCTGGCAGATGATCTCGCCAGCACAGCGCTGCTCGCCGCGCAGAAGCCCATTCTCCTTGCCCCTGCCATGAATGGCGCGATGTGGACGAACGCGGCGACGCAAGCGAATGTGAAAATGCTGTGCGAACGCGGCCATCATCTGATCGGCCCGGCAAGCGGCAGCATGGCCTGCGGCGAAACCGGCACTGGCCGCCTCGCCGAAGTGCCCGATATTCTGGCCGCCGCCACCGATTTGCTGACGCGCGGCCCGTTGCAAGGCCTGCACGCCATCGTCACCAGCGGGCCGACGCAGGAACCTATCGACCCCGTGCGCTATATCGGCAACCGTTCCTCCGGCAAGCAAGGCCACGCCATCGCCGCCGCATTGGCCACGCTTGGTGCGCGCGTCACGCTGGTCAGCGGCCCTGTCGCCTTGCCCGCACCGGCAGGAGTACAGACAGTATCCGTGCAAACCGCAGAACAAATGCTCGCCGCCTGTCAGGCAGCTTTGCCCGCCGATATTTTCATCGGCTGCGCCGCCGTCGCGGATTGGCATGTCACCAATGCAGGTGGGCAGAAGCTCAAGAAGGACGGCGGTGCGCCGCAGCTCACGCTCGCGCCCAATCCGGATATCGTCGCCACCATCGCGCAGGGTAAGCAGCGCCCCCGTCTTGTCATCGCTTTCGCGGCAGAGACCGAAAATCTCGCGGCCAATGCCAGCGCCAAGCTACAACGCAAAGGTTGCGATTGGTTACTGGCCAACGATGTCGGCACCGAGGCCGTGTTCGGTGCCGATGACAACACGATTCTTTTTATCCGCCGCGACGGCGACACGCTCAACAGCGCGCAATGGCCGAATCAGAGAAAACAGGCCGTGGCGCGGCAACTCGCCGACGCCATCGCCGATTATTTCAGGAGCAAATCATGAGTCAGCAAGTCAGCGTCAGCATTCAGCGCCTGCCCCACGCCGCCGATTTGGATTTGCCACGCTATGCCACCGCCCACAGCGCGGGCATGGATTTGCAGGCCGCTTTGGCCACCGAATTAACTTTAACCCCAGGCGGGCGCGTCCTCGTTCCGACCGGCCTCGCCATCGCGCTACCGGAAGGCTATGAGGCGCAAATCCGCCCCCGCTCCGGCCTCGCGCTCAAGCAGGGTCTGACTGTGCTCAACAGCCCGGGCACCATCGATGCCGATTATCGCGGCGAGGTGCAGGTTATCCTCGCCAATCTCGGCACTGAGCCGGTGACGCTGACCCGCGGGATGCGTATCGCGCAAATGATTGTCGCACCCTATAGCCGCGTGGTGTGGGATGAAGCCGACAGCCTGTCCACCACCGCGCGTGGCAGCGGTGGCTTCGGCTCAACCGGCGTCAAAGCCTCCTGAGCGCAACGCGCCGATGCGCATCATCCGCGTCGATTGGGTTGATCCGCAGCAACAAGCACAGGTTGCGGCCTGTTGCACGACCGCTGAACAACTGCTCGCTGCCGCCCAACTCAAAACGCCGGAGCTCGTGGCGTTTCTCGACACAGTCACCATAGGCTTCAGCCGCCGCATGGTCGGCACAGCAGGCACCGCGAATTTACGCACCCAGCGCATCACCCTCAATGCGCGCCTTTTAGCGCAGCATCCTGACGCGCTGCAGCCCACCTTCTTGCACGAGCTCGCACATTTATTGACATACAAATTGCACAAGCATCATGGTCATGGCCGGCCATGGCAAATCGTCATGCTACAACTTGGGCAAGCGCCACAACGCTGTCACCGGCTGGATGTCAGCGGTCTGCGTCCGAGCCGCAAGCGACCCAAAAGCTTACATCAACGAGCCTCGCGCGCACTGTCACGCCTGATTTTTATAGAAACTACCCGCCGCCTGCGCGCTGCCCTGGATGGTGAGGATTAGCAATCCACCTCAACTTGTCTTTAGCCTAAGGTTCAGCAGAAAAATTAGGTTAACCAAGCAAAATGAAATGCAGCATTTCGTGCAAGTATTTTTCTGTGGTTTGCTCAATCAACCAACGCAGAACCGCAATCTTAGCCGGAGAAGCCTCCATGTCTGAAGCTGTCGAACCCACCGGCCGCGTGCAAACCATCATCTTCTTTGATGTCCGGAGTATCGACAAACGCGACCAGCTTGGCGGAGTGCTACAGCGGTTGTGGGATGCCACCGGTGGGGAAATGACGCGGCCATTGGGCAGCGCCCACGGCCCTGCCGCCTTTGATGATAACCACGCCGCCCGCTCTGCTTACTATCATTGGGCCACCTTTGCCGACATCGGCACAGCCAACAGCTTTGTGACACGCAGCATGGACGTGCTGAAGCAAGAAGGATTGCAGGCAGTCTCGGTTGTCTCTGAACCAGGCCAAAGCCTGCCCGGTCGTGGCATTCGCGGTACGTTCCACTGGATAGCGCAGCAAAAGAAAGCCCCGGGTTTTATCTCTTAACTCGCGCTGACGTTCGGTTTGTCTCGCACTGCCGCCGCGCGCTGCGCCCGCCGTTTGGCCAAAGTGGCATTGAACGCGACCATCCAGCAGCTCGGACAACCCCTGAAAAGATAGAGCGCGAGCGGGATGAGCACCAGCGGCGGCCAGGCATATTGATAGGTCATCCCTGCCACGATAATCGCCGCCACCCCGCCCACCCCACGCAGTATATGCCCTGTCAGTGATGTGCTGCAGGTGCTGGTATCGATTGTTTCGTTCTTGTTCGGCATCATGGCCTCCGATGGTTCGTGTGCCCCATGCTTCTTTCTTCGCTCTCCATCGTCGTTTGGTTACAGCCTCTTAAGGCGCTGCAACCGCTGGTTTTTCCTCGAGCAATCGTTCAAGCGCCGTGCTGATACTGCTGGCTTCCGGTGCTGTGGTGGAATTGAAATAGTCCACCAGTTTGCCATCCCGGTCGATGAGGTATTTATGGAAATTCCATTTCGGCGCAGTACCGAAGCCAAGCTCCTGCTGCGCCCAGCGATAGAATGGGTGCGCCTCGTCGCCAGATACGACCTCTTTGGCCGCCATCGGGAAAGTGACGCCGTAATTCAACTGACAGAAATGCGCAATTTCCTTATTGCTACCCGGCTCCTGCCCACCGAAATCATTGCTAGGCACGCCAAGGATAACGAGGCCGCGATCTTTGTATTGCCCATACAGCTTCTCCAGCCCCGCATATTGCGGGGTGAAACCGCATTCCGAGGCCGTATTGACCACAAGCAACACCTTACCCTTGAAGCTGCTGACCGGCAAAACCACCTCATCGTCCAAGGTCTTAAAGCTGAAATCATAGGCAGACACGGGTTGCGCCGGTGCCGCCTGCGCCGAACCGGAAAAGAGAATTGTCATCAGCAAGATACTCCATATTTTTATAAACATTGCTCTCTCCTTGGCCTGCCGCCATAGCAGCATGATTAACCCTAGGCCAGGCTAGCGGAATGGTCAAAGGCCGTACGATTTGGGGCGGAATACATTATTTAATTTCAGGGTTCGGCTTCATACTGATGAAATCAGCGTCACGGCTGGGCAACCGCACTATTTTTGGCAAAGCACGACAGCATGGCAACGATTATCGCGATTAACACACCACCAGCGGCAGCTGAAGCAATCCAAGTCAGCGTCACAGCCCATATGGTCGGTCTGCTGGAAAAGCCGCTACAACAGCTGCAAACCGCGCCGAAACCGACATTCGCTGAATTAGCCCGGCGTCTGCTGACCGCGCGCTTCCATACTCCCAATGACACAATCCATGTCGCCATGCCCCCTGCTTTCGTGGCAGAATTGGCCCCGACCCTACGCGAGATCGCGACGTCACCCTTGCGACAGACACATCCGGGATACAACCAATGCGGGAACGTCGCAGAGCGCCTGCTGCAAGCCACCAGACCTGAAGCCATCTCGGCCGCAAGCACACTGCCAAAACCGGCACGCTAACCTTTCCGCTCATTCATTACGGGCTCTCATCTTGCTTACCATCAAGAATATATCCCCCGGAAAGCCAAAAGATAACCTGGTCTTTCTCCGTCTGCTTCGTCGCGGAATCCATTTGTGCTTTGTCTAGCTCTTTGGCGTGGTCGGCATGGGACGATTTGAGCGCTACAGCCGCCGCCTTCTGCGATGATTTGAGCGCGGTGGCTGCGATCGTTGGGGACAGAGCGATACTGATTTCCGCCTCCACCAATTTGTTTAACAACACCGTCGCGGTTTGTATTTGTGCCTGCTTCAGGCGCACAGCCTCATGCTCCTGAGTTTCTTTCAGTGCCGCTGCGTTTCGATGCTCGACGGTATCATCAGGCGGATCAATGGATTCAACCATGGCGAACTCCCACTTGCTCTGATTACAGAAACGCGTACCCAATCCATTCATTACCAGACATCGCCGTGAGACAGGGCGCGATAACTACTGTGCTGTTTCTGCTTTGCGTTTATCGAGATTCGCTTTGACTGTATCCAACGCGTCCTGCATGGCGCGCTGCTTTACGGTATTGTCACCATTAAGTTTCAAAAACGCTTCCATTTGTTCGGTCGTGTCATTCGCGCTCGGCGGAACGACAATAACCTCTGGTGTGTCTGCCATTTTATTCTCCCAATGTTCCTGCTGATCACAAAGCACGACGGGTCAAGTCTCCTTGATTTGGCATAAGGAAACCATGTGCCAATTCGGGTGATCGTTACCAAAACAACGGACCTTGTGGCCATGTTCGAACGACCTCTTGATGCCCCACGACCCCGGGGTTAAATTAGAGGCAGCCGCGTCTTTAACAATAGTAAACGCACCGTGAGCGCATGCTCTTCAGCAAAACGCCCATAAAACTGTACATCGGAAATTTGGAAGCATATCCACGAAATGACTTTCTGCATCATCTTGAAGTCGGATCATCGAAGCACGCCGTTCTTGAAAAATCCTTCCAAGAAATACTGCAAGAGGTTTTCCCCCACACTAAGACAACAAGCCTGATAACGCCTCAAGCAAGTGATGTCGCCGTTGATATCAAAGTTGAAGCGTATAGTCGTGGCAGCGCACTGGAATTCCACGCAAATCATTTCTTTATGCCAGTAATGTGGCGCCCCATGATAAAGATTAGCGCTGAACTGGCCTATATCAAGACCGGTAAAAAGAAGGGGCACATCACAATAACGCGGCGAATGAGTTGGATAGAGTTTCTGGTTTCGTTATTTGAGTTAAAAGTCTTTTTCGGTTTTTCGAGCCCAACGAGTCAAAACCGTCTAGAGGAACTTTTGTTACAAGCCGCTCTCGCGTTAAAGGCTAAAATTGAGAAGCAACTCTAACGAAGACATGCAAAAAAGGGGCGGGGATGCGCACAGTCATATCAGTATCGCTTCCTTATCGCTGAACGTTTCTAATTCTTGAATCATGTGTCAGCTATGTTTACCGTGAACAGTGAGCAGCCTTGATAAGGAGAAGAAAATGTCCCACCGGATTACTGGCAAAATGAGCAGGCGGCACACGCTTTGTGTATTGAGTGTCATCTGTGCATCTTTCACGCTCTCTCCTTTCGCAAGAGCAGACAATACGGTGAACGTCCAAAGCGTTGATTTGTATCCCAGCCAGTTGATCATTCTGACCGAACAGGGTGGTACAACCACCAATTACCAGTGTGGTATCGCGCACCAGGGCAGCAGCCTATTGGCACGGCATGATTTCGATGGGCAGGAGATAACGACGCTTGCGCCAAATGGCGGCGGGCAAATCTATGCCTTTTATTTTAGAGCCAATTTTCCCGAGGGCCTCGTCGATACCGGGTGTCAGGCCTATCA
>JAGOHT010000004.1 GCA_017996055.1 Alphaproteobacteria bacterium | reverse complement strand
GGTAGACAGGTTTGGCTTCATCCTTGCGGGGTTGAGCGCCGCGCCGAGCCCGCCGCGACGCTGCACGCGCATGGCCATACGGTGCTGGACTGGGAAGTCTATGATACTGCAGCGGTGTCGGATTTGCCCGCCAAGGCTCTTGCGGCCCTGCGGGCGCAGACTTGCGCTGGGGCGTTGTTTTATTCACCGCGTAGCGCGGAGATATTTGGGACTCTGTTGGCTAGGGTAGGGCTTGCAGACACGGCGGGAACGATGACGGCCTGGTGTCTGAGTCCAGCGATTGCTGCCGCTGCGCGGGCTTCGCGCTGGCAGGCGATTGTAACGGCGGATTCACCGGATGAGGCTGCGCTTTTGTGCAGCTTGCAAAATTGGCTGCGCCAAGAGAAGATGCAGCTGTCCGCTTGAAAGCCAGCAAAGACACCCGCTCTGGGGTATGACGGGCGGCTGAGACTTTTGCTGGATTCAAGATGACGGTGTATAAGCCCAGTTCTGCATGAACAGTTCGAATGAGGCCTGCCGTGACCGATGCGCCTACCAATAATCCGCCGACCGCTGCGGCAGAGACACCGAAGCCGGAAAAATCTGGGGTTGCACCAAAGGCGACTCCAGTCGCGCCGAAGGCTGAACCGACCAAAACCCCCGCTGCAAACAATCCCGCCCCGCGCGATAGTTTGGCGCGTATGGTGAGCGTTGTCGCGCTCGCAGCGGCAATCGGCGCCTTGGCGCTCAGTCCGGCGTTGCAAATGACCGAACGAAGCGCTGATCCGCAGCCGCAGTTGCGTGCGCTGGAAGGAAGATTGGCGGCGCTCAAGCAGGATGTGGCGGACCTCAAGGCGCGGCCGGAGCCGACCGTGACCGCGATGCCGACGCCTGTGGCGACGGCGACTCCAGCGGTTGACCCCCAACAACAGGAACAGCTGCATAATGCCCTGACCGAAATTGCCACCTTACGCGAGAAGTTGACCAATCTGCAGCAGGGTGTGGCTGGCGCGGAGGAAGTTAAGCAACAGCTGACGCAGTTGAAGAACGACCTTGCCGTGGCCAACACCGCGATTAGCAGTATGCGCGGCCATGTGCAGCAGATGACGGATAGCGCGCAGCAGGTCGCGGCGGCAGAATCCGCGACGCGCACGCATGTCATCGCCTTTCTTGAGCTGCGCGGCGCGACCGCCAGCGCGTCCCCGTTTGAAAAAGAACTACAGGCGCTCTGCAATGCAGCCAAGACCATCGCGGCGGTGGCGGGCGAATGCGCGAAGCTGGAGAAGCCGAGTCAGGCGGGCGTGGCGACTTTGCCCATGCTGCAGTCCCGCTTTGCAGTGATGGCACCATCGGCGGAACGCGCGGTAGCGCTCGCTGAAGCCAAGGACTGGACGGATAGGCTCAAGGTGAGCCTTGATGAGGTCGTGCATATCCGCAAAATCGGCGATACCGGCAATACGGAAACGCCTAAGCTAGTGCATGAAGCCAGCGCGGCGTTGCAGCGTGGCAATCTCCCTGAGGCGGTGGTGAAGGTTGAAGCCATGCCGGAACTGGCGCAAAAAGAACTGCAGGAATGGTTGGGTGATGCGCGCGCGCGCCTCGCGCTGGAAGGCGCTTTGACGCGTTTGGGCGCGGCGCTGGGTCAGACGGCAACGCCGGTGACGAAGCCGGATGCCATCTCCATACCGGAGGGCGCGCAACCGTGATCCGCCTATCCTGGTTTATCCTTAAATTCGCTGCCGTCATTGCGCTGGCGGTCTGGCTCGCCGATGAGCCGGGCAAGCTGACGCTGACCTGGCATGGTTATGCCGTTGATACCTCGGCGGCGGCGCTCTGCTTCGCTATCTTTTTGCTCGTCGCCGCTTGTCTGTTGGCCTACCGGTTGGTGCGGCTGCTGCGCTATGGTCCGAAGGGCATGAAGGTGCGGCGCGCTCTGAACAATCAGCAGCTCGGTTTGCAGCGGCTGGAGCAGGGCTTCACTGCGCTGGCGGCGGGCGATGCCGCCGAGGCTGGCAAAATGGCGCTGGCGGCGCGCAAGCTTATCGGTGCAACGCCGCTAACACGCTGGTTGCAAGCGCAGGCAGCGCAGCTGGCGGGTGACCATGCCAACGCGGGCGCGATTTTCCAGCAACTGGCCAAGGAAAAGCCGACGGCGCTCTTGGGCTATCGTGGCCTTATCGGCGCGGCCCTGCGACAGAATAATCCGGCGCAAGCCGCCGCATTGGTCGAGGAACTTGCCGCCGTGCAGCCCAAAGCCCCGTGGCTGCAAGTGGCGCGCTATGAAGTCGCCTCGCGCCAAGGGGCCTGGGCGCAAGCGGCGCAGGCCTTGAAACGCGCCAGCAGCCAGAATTTGCTCGAAGTCGGGGATGTGCCGCAGCGTGAAGCCGCGCTGCTGATTGCCGAAACCCGGACCGCGCTGAAAGCTGAGCAACAACCGCGCGCCTTGCAAGCGGCGGAGCAGGCGCAGAGCGCCGCGCCGGACTGGTTGCCCGCGCGCATCGAACTGGTGCGGACTTTGTTGGCGGGCGGTTACACCAAGCCCGCTATGAAGCGCATTGAAAAATTCTGGGACAGTACGCCGCATCCGGCGCTGGGCGCGATGTATGGCGAAGCGCTGGGCGCGGAAGCACCGCTCAAACGCTTCAAGCGCATCGAGCAACTGTGCCGCAACACCCAGCAGCATCCGGCGAGCCTGATTCTAATGGCCGAGGCGGCGCTCGCCGCCGGTTTGTGGGGCGAGGCAGAGCGGCACTTGCAGCGCGCCGCCACGTTGGCGCCGACGCGGCAGGTTTATCGGTTGCAGGCCGAACTGGCGGAAAAAGACAATCAGCCGCCCAATAAGGTGCGCGAGGCGCTGCGCCGTGCGGCAGAAGCTCCGGCAGAAGCGGCCTGGCGCTGTGCGCATTGCGGTCATAGCCCGACACAGTGGGAGATAAACTGCGCTTCCTGTGGCACACCGATGAGCGTCAGCTGGTTCGACCCCTATGCCGCGGCCAAACCCGCCGGGGAGATCGCGGCTAAAGCGCCATGAACCGCGCCATCGCGCTGTTCGATTTCGACGGTACGCTGGTGACCGGCGATAGTCTGCCCACTTTCATCGCCTGCTGCGTTGGCTGGCCACGCACGGTGGCGACTGCGCTGTTCGCCGTGCTGGTGACGCTACACGCTGCAGACCGGCGCACGGCTTTCAAAGCCTTGTGGTTACGCCTGACGCTTCGCGGCTTCCCCCTCGCGCGTTTGCCTGCAGCTCAGGAAAAACTGGCCCAGCAACTACAATGGCTCAGACAGCAGCATGAACGGCTGCTGTGGCACAAGCAGCGCGGCGATATCATCGTCATCGCTTCCGGCGGGCTGGATATTTATCTAGCGGCATTTTTGCGTGATATTGCTCCTGACCACATTCTCTGCACCGTGATGGAGCAGGGGGCGGAGGTGCTGACCGGAGTGATGCAGGGCGGTAATTGTGTTCGCGCCGAGAAAAAGCGCCGCGTCGCAGAGCTGTTGCATAGTTTGGAGCCACACGCGGAAGTCTGGGCTTACGGCAATCTACCGCATGATTTGCCGATGATGGACTTGGCGACGCATCGGGTGATAGTTTGACTGCGATACACAAAAAGTAAGTAGGAAAATCATGCGCGCTACAAGCAATGATGCTGTGAGAACTGTGCTGGCTGTACTTATTTTTGGCCTTTCTCTGATCTTCTTGATTCCCCCGCCGACATCTGATCCTGGTTCAAGCTACACATTCTTTCCCGGTGGTGCGATAAGTGTCCTGCTGTTTTTCTTGAGTAGGTTCCTTGATACTTCACACGGTAGGTTGCGTGTCATTGGAATAGTCTTTGAGACACTTCTTTTTCTGATATGCGGATATGTGATCTACGAGCGTGTCAATATGGGCTAGAGTGCATCGTGCGTTTACATAGTCGACAGAAAATTCTTTCCATATCAAAAATTATTGGCGTTGTGCCGTGTGATGTATGACAGGTTCAGCGCGACCCTCTTGGAGACTTTGTCGCTCTTTGACTGCGCTAAATGATTCTGATTTATAGATATAACGCTTTAATCGTGTGCGAAAGCTATTAATGTTCGCAGGCACTCTTCTGATCATTCCAGCGTCCACCACTGTCAAGGCATCTATTGACAGCGTCGCCGACGTCCCAAAAGAACCAGGCAATGAGCGCCGCGAGTGAGGCAGCCAGGAAGTCAATCAGCCATATCTTTATTGCCATAGAGTTGGCTGATGGCATGTCGTGCGATCGCATCATTCCTTCACGCAGCGGAAATGGACAATCTTGCCGGTATAGCTGCCATCTTCGCTTTTGCATTCCTCATTGCTACCCAGCACACCGTTGCTGACATTCACCAGCTCGGCGTTGCGGTCAAAGGCCTCGCAATGGGTTTGTGCGGCGTCGATGGCACCCTGAACATCGTTTGGCTTGGCGCAGACGGTGGCCATGGCGCGGCTCTTGCCGACAATATCGGTACCAGCGCCGGAGCAACCGGCCAGAAGCATTAATAGGGCACAAGCCAGAACGCGCATGATCGTCTCCAAAAAGCTAGACGGGCAGGATAGTCCCGTCGGTATCGCGAGGCAAGTTTGCCTCAATCATCTTCATCGAGCGGCGCGCCCAGCACCTGGCGGGCAATCGCGCTACTAAAACCGGCGCGGGCGAAAGTGGCATAGTCTTTGCGTATCTGTGCGGCATCCGCCGCGCCCTTGCGGTAGGGGCCGAGATGCTTGCGCTGCGCCAACCGTCGGGCCGCCGCCAGCTCTGTGGCTGCCTGGTCCTGCCCCTCCTGCGCCACGCTCAGCGCCTGGGCAATTTGTTCCGGCGTCAGTCCTTCCGTGCGCAACTGTACCGCCACGGCGCGTCCCGATTTGCCCTGCCGGTGCATCGCCCGAGCCTTGCTGGCGGCGAATACAGCGTCATTGAAATATTGTTTTTCGGCAAAGCTTTGGACGATGCGTTCAATCTCCTGCTTCAATACAGCGTGCCGCGCCGTGTCGCGTGCCCAATCCGGATGTAGCAAGGCGGCCTTATGCAAACGGGTGGTCAATACGCGCCGCAACCGACCGCTATGGGCGGCATAGCGGGCGACATAGCGCAGCGCCGCCGCACGCAAAGCGGCGGCATCAGGTGGCGGTGGAACGCTCCTGGGCCGTGCCAAGCATCACCTCAATGTGGTTTCTTCTTGAACTCGGTCGCCATATTGTCATCGGTAATCAGCATCAAATCCTGCCGCGCCAGGTAGGCTTCGCGCTGGTTCGGGTAAGTGATGTTGACCAAGTTATCGATGGTCGCTTGGTTCTTATAGGCAGGGCTACCATCCGGGTAATGGAACTGGGCAAGATTTGAGCGCTTCCGCTCTGGCGGCACTGCTGAAGGTGTATCGCCGGCGATGACCATGTTCTTGAAGGAGCGTGAAACGAAGCTGAAGACGTGTGCGGCGGTGTAGGCCACTTCCTCAGCGCCGGTATCAATCATAAAGATGTAACCGCCAGGATTGAGGTGTGCCCGTGCCAGCTCCATGAACTCACGCGAGATCATATTGGTCGCGTTGCTGCGCCAGTGATAGATGGTGTTTGAGACGATGACGTCAAATTTTTCATTCGGGTGGTTGTTAAGCCAGTGCCGTCCATCATCAATTACAATATTCACTTTGGGGTGGGTCAAGATGTCGGCGTGATCGGGATATTGCTTGGCGATATCGAGATAGCCCTTATTGATTTCAATGGTCGTCAGCCTTTCCAAAGGCGCGTACATCGAGATAATTTTTGTCCATGAGCCGCCGCTCATCCCGATTTGCAGAATCTTCTTTGGATTAGGATGAAAGTTGGTGATGCCGTAAGCGCGGATAATCGTGCTGGTATCGTTTTCTGGGTCGATATTCATTTTGCCGTCATACGCGCCGTTGCCATAGATACGGTCACCGATAATGCTGATAAAACCGCTGCGGTTGCTGTTGAAGGCTGTGAATGGTTCGGAGCTTAGCTGCAGCTTTTCCATAATGTGGTCGTAACCAGCCACATATGAGCCGATCCCCAACACCAGAGATAATCCAATCATCGCGGGCGCTTTCTGACGAATGGCGAGCTGCGGACTTAGTCGCCGGACAAAGATGACACCCGTGACCAGCAAAAGACCACCGAGCAGGAGCACAAGGTCGCGCAGGCTGAGATATTCAAACAGCAGGAACCCGGTGAGCAGGGGGCCAAGCGTTGCGCCCAGCACGTTCACGAAATAGAGAGTGCCGACAATTTTACCTGCCGTTTGTTGCGAGCGTTGTTGCAGCAACTGACACAAAGCGGTGAAGATGCCGCCGGTGAAGTAGCTGGTGGCAACGACAAAAAGCAAACCGGTGATGAACATGATGGTTTTGTTGCCGGTTACGGCGACGGCAGCCATCGCTGGAAGCGCCAGGAACCAAGCTACGGTTGAGAGCGCGAGCGTAATAACGATGTAACGCGTCAGACTGGCGCGTTCATTGATAGCATCGCAAACACTGATGGTGGCAAAGGCGATGCCGAGCAGGAAGGCAGCAAGTAGTAAGCCGAAGGTTTCAGGCGTATTGGCGGTTACGAAGCTGAGGACGCGATACCAAACGAGTTCCTGACTCAGTGTGATATAGCCGAGGGCAAAGCTAATCCAGAGTAGGAAGCGGGGCGAAAATCCTGTGGCATCGTCACCAGGGGCAGTTTCTGTTTCGGCTACAGTGCTTGTAGCTTCCGGCTGCTGTGATGCTGCTTGGTTCGTTTTGTAAAATAAATAGGCCGAAAGTGCGGTCAACAAATTGAGTGCGACGGCGATGTGCACGACATCACTTTGCCCAAAATGGGCAAACAGAACAGTCACTGTCAAGCCAGATGCGAACATTGCGCCAAAAGTGTTGCTTGCATAGAGCCAGCCTAGCGCCAGGCCGGTTAAGCCCACCCGGCTCTGCACATAGCTCACGAGTATCGGGAGCGTCGCACCCATCAGAAAGGTGGGGATGCCGAACAAAGCATAGGAGCCGAGGCCGACAGCCCACAGCGATGAGCTGTTTACAATCTCACCTAGCCAACGGATGAGCATTGGGCTGCAGAACCCGAACAAGCCAATCGAACATTCAAATAATATGAAGAGTGCGAGCATGAGCCGTGGTTGATGGCGCAAATTTCCACCAACGATACCTCCAACACCTAGTCCCAACATGAAAACGGAGACGATGATGGTTACGGACTCAATATTAATGCCGAAGGCGGCAAATAACATACGCTGCCAGACGATTTGGTAGCAAAGCGCGCTAAAGCCTGAGATGAAGAACAAGAAGAAAATAATGCCGAGGCCGGACTGGCGTGGCGTTGCCTGCGGGGAGCTGTTCATGTGACGCCTATCGAGGGGTGGTTGAGTTAATTTTATTTCACAGTTTAACCGCTTGGCTCAAGCTATTAATACAATTGGCATAAAAAGAGCGGCATTGCGCGATTGTTCGTGGTGCCGATCGCGTTTGACTTCGTCAATGGAATCGCTATCCTAGACGTGGGCCGTGACACCCCAACGTGTCGCTACATACATAGGATGTTCCATCCATGACGCAGAACGCTGCCGTCGCGGTTAAGGCCGAAAATGCCGCCGCTCCCGTCGCTCAGCCGACCACCAAACCCCAATGTGCCAACTTCTCCAGCGGTCCCTGCGCCAAGCGGCCGGGCTGGTCGCTCGATGCGCTGAAAAGCGCGGTGCTGGGGCGTTCGCATCGCTCCAAACCGGGTAAGGCGAAGCTGCAAGATGCGATTAATCTGTCGCGACAGGTTCTTGGTATTCCTGCTGATTATCATCTCGGGGTCGTCGCGGGTTCGGATACTGGCGCGGTCGAGATGGCGCTGTGGACGTTGCTCGGCGCGCGGCCGGTGGATGTCTTTGCCTGGGAGGTTTTCGGCAAGGACTGGGTCACCGACGTCATCAAGCAACTCAAGGTGCCGAATGCCCGCACCTTCGTCGCCGAATTCGGCAAGCTGCCGGATTTGAGCCAGGCGAATCCCGACCATGACATCGTCTTTACCTGGAACGGCACAACATCGGGCGTGCGCGTGCCGAATGCTGACTGGATTGCAGCTGACCGGCAAGGGCTGACGATTTGCGACGCAACCTCCGCGGCTTTCGCCATGCCGCTGGATTGGCCAAAGCTCGATGTCGTGACCTATTCCTGGCAGAAAGTCCTGGGGGGAGAAGCGGCGCATGGCATTCTCATTCTAAGCCCGCGCGCCGTTGCGCGGCTGGAAAGCTATAAGCCCGCTTGGCCGTTGCCGAAGCTGTTCCGCATGGCGAAGGATGGCAAATTTAATGCCGGGATTTTTGCCGGCGAGACCATCAATACGCCGTCGATGCTCTGTGTTGAGGATGCCATCGACGGGCTGAAATGGGCGCAGCAGATTGGTGGCGCCGTAGCGCTGCAGGCGCGCACCCAGGCCAATTATCAGGCGATTGCGGAATGGGTTGCCAAAACGCCGTGGGTTGAATTCCTGGCGCAGAACCCAGCCGAACGTTCGCCGACCTCCGTGACGCTGAAGATTGTCGATCCTGCGGTCGGCGTGTTGTCCGCCGAAGAGCAGGCCGCTTTCTGCAAAAAACTGGCCGATGCGCTGGAGAAGGCCGGTGTCGCATACGACATTAATGGCCATCGCGATGCCCCGCCGGGCTTGCGGATCTGGTGCGGCGCGACGGTCGAGGCTAGCGATGTCAAGGCGTTGATGCCGTGGCTCGACTGGGCGTTCGCGACCACGAAGGCCGGTCTGGCGAAAGCCTAATTTTTTTATTTCCCCATCATCGCGCGCTGTCGTTGCGGCAGCGCGCCTGCCAACACGGAGTTTATCATGCCCAAAGTTCTCATCAGTGATGCCCTCAGCCCCGCCGCCGTCAAGATTTTCCAAGAACGCGGCGTTGAAGTTGACCAAAAGAATGGCCTGAAGCCCGAAGAGCTGAAAGAAATTATCGGTCAATATGACGGTCTCGCCATTCGCTCCAACACCAAGGTGACGAAGGATATCCTCGCCGCCGCGACGAAGCTCAAGGTGGTTGGACGTGCTGGCATCGGCGTTGATAATGTCGATGTGCCTGCGGCTACCGCGCGCGGCGTCATCGTGATGAACACACCCTTCGGCAATTCCATCACCACGGCGGAACATGCCATCGCCTTGCTCTTTGCCGTGGCGCGGCAGATTCCGGCGGCGAGCGCCTCGACCCATGCCGGGAAGTGGGAAAAGAACAAATTTATGGGCGTGGAGCTCTATGGTAAGACGCTGGGCGTCATTGGCTGCGGCAATATCGGCGCAATTGTCGCTGACCGCGCGCTGGGACTGAAGATGAAAGTTGCGGCGTTCGACCCGTTCCTGTCGGTCGATCGTGCTCAGCAGCTGGGCGTGGAAAAAGTCGAGCTCGACGAGCTGCTGCGCCGTGCGGATTTCATTACGCTGCATACGCCGCTGACGGAACAGACCAAGGGGATTCTGAACGCCGCCGCTATTGCCAAGTGCAAGAAGGGGGTGCGGATTATCAACTGTGCGCGTGGTGGTCTGGTCGATGAACTGGCACTGCGGGCGGCGCTCGAATCTGGTCATGTCGCCGGGGCGGGCTTTGACGTCTTCTCGGAAGAACCGGCCAAGACCAATCCGCTCTTTGGGATAGAAAATGTCGTTTGCACGCCGCATCTCGGCGCAGCAACCAACGAAGCGCAGGAAAATGTTGCGCTGCAGGTTGCCGAGCAGATCAGCGATTATCTGATGACCGGTGCGGTGGTCAATGCACTCAACATGCCGTCAGTCTCGGCGGAAGATGCGCCGAAGCTGCGCCCCTATATGAAGCTTGCCGAGCAGTTGGGCAGCCTCGCTGGGCAAACGGTGGAGACGGGCGTGAAGGCCGTGACGATTGAGTATGAAGGCCAGGTCGCAGGCGTCAACACTAAGCCTCTCACCGCGATTGCGCTGATGGGCTTGCTCAAGCCGCTGATGGAGAGCGTGAACATGGTCAATGCGCCGATCATCGCTAAGGAGCGCAATATCGCGCTTAGCGAAACGCGTCGCGACCGTGCCGCCGATTACCAAACGCTCATACGCATCACGGTGGAAAGCGAGAGCGGCAAACGCGTCGTTGCAGGCACTGTGGTGGCGGGCGAGAAGCCGCGCATCATCAATATCGATGGCGTGGCGCTGGAAGCGGAACTGACCCCCTATATGCTCTTCGTGCAGAACGAAGATCAGCCTGGCTTCATTGGTCGTCTCGGCACCAAGCTGGGGCAGGCGGGCGTCAATATCGCCAACTTCAATCTCGGCCGCGACCATGCCGGTGGCAAGGCCCTGTCGCTGGTTGGAATCGATGCGGCGATGCCTGACGTATTGCTTGAAGAGCTCAACAAGCTCCCGAGTGTGGTTCGGGCAACAGCACTAGCATTCTAGTCGAACCAGGGCTGGGGATGGTTCTTTCCACAGCAAAATAATTCCGTGGCCGAATTGCCCTCGCCGAATCAGGCGGGGGCATGGTAGGGAATCGGCATGAACAATGCCAACCGCATCCGCCTGTTGAAGGTTCTCGCTCTCGCCGATTCGTCGCATGACGGTGAGGCTGTTGCCGCCGTTCGTGCAGCGCGCCAACTGCTGGCACAGGACGGAATGAGTTTCGCCGATCTTGCCAATGGCGCGGTCGATATCGTCAGTCTGGCGCAGGATAATGTCACGCAGCTACGCAGTCTCGAAGTCCAGGTAACGGACTTGCAGCGCCGCCTGCTTGATGCGTTGCGTCAGCTGCATGACCGTAATCAGACTCTGACTACGGTGAACAGCAAGCTGCAGTTGCTGGAGCAAAATGCCGAGAAGACAAAAGGCGAGGTCGAGAAGTGGCGAAATCTCGCGCGCGATACCGCCAATAAGCTGTGGGATATCGGCCAGCAAATCGCGGAAGACCGCGCTGTGACGCATACTGTGGCCGGACAGCTTGAAGAAATTCGCCCAACGCCCCGTAGTTTGAATCGTCCGATCCCGCCCACTTCCGCCCTAGGGCGCGAACGGGTCTTTGTCCGCAATTCGCTGCGGGAATCCGAGGCGGTTGAAGCAGAGAGTCGCCGCTCCGCCGGAAAATAAGCAAAAAACTGCCTAAAACGGCGTGTTGTCGCATATTTTCCCGTTCTTTTTCTTGCACGAATGCTCTATTTTGCCCCCGTCTCCACAGCATGATGGAAGAAAGCGTCATGGCGCCTGTCGCGCATCCTGCCTTGTTGCCTGCTGGCTTTGCCGATCTCCTGCCGCCTCGTGCCGCGCAGGAGGCGTCGCTTACCCATAGCATCAGGCAGCTTTTTCAGCGCCACGGCTATGCGCCGATTATTCCGCCGTTGCTTGAGTTCGAAGATAATCTGCTGGCAGGGGCGGGTACGAGTCTGGCGCCTCATACCTTCCGCTTGATGGATCCGCTTTCCGGCCAGATGTTGGCGCTGCGCGCTGATATGACCGTGCAGGTGGCGCGCATCGCGACCACGCGGATAGCGGATTGGCCGCGCCCTTTGCGTTTGGCCTATGCCGGACAGGTGGTAAGGCAGAGCAGCAGCGACCACCAGCCGGAGCGGCAGAGCGGGCAAATTGGTTTGGAGCTCATCGGTTCGGCTAGCCCCGCGGCGGATGCGGAAATCATCACACTGGCCTGCGCCAGTCTCACCGCCATTGGTATTAACAACTTCACGCTCGATTTATCTTTACCAACGCTGGTCACCGGCCTGTGCCAGACGCATGGGCTCAATGCGGATGCAGCGGCGGCGTTGCGCCATGCGCTCGACCGGAAAGACCAGGCGGCGGTCGCGGCGCTGGGTGGCGTTGTCGCAACGGCCGCGCTGGCTTTACTTCGCGCCAGCGGCTTCATTTCGACGGCCTTGCCTGCTTTGCAAGCGCTGCCACTCCCTGCGGCGCTAGCGGCAGAGTGCGAGCATCTCGCCGCGGTCTGGCAGATTCTGCAAGGCCAGGGCTTTGCTGTGCCGACGATGCTCGACCTTGTCGAATATCGCGGTTTTGAATATCACAGCGGCCTCGGTTACACGCTGTTTGCCCATCAGCCAGGTGTCGAGCTGGGGCGCGGCGGGCGCTATCATTCCAAAGCGCGGGGCTCGGTGGAACCCGGCGAGCCGGCGACTGGCTTTACGTTTTATAGCGAGAATCTCCGCGCCGCGATGCCGGAACCAGTGGAGGAGCGTAAACTTTACCTGCCCTTCGGCACGAGCCCGGCACAGGCTGAGCGGTATAGGCAGCAAGGCTTTGTCACGATCGCGGCGCTCTCGCTGGACACCGATGCTAAGGCCGAAGCGCGGCGTCTGGGATGCACACATTTATTGATTGGTCAGCAGCTAGCAACATTAGGAACCACAGAATGAGCAATGTAGCAGTCATCGGCGGGCAATGGGGTGACGAGGGCAAGGGTAAGATCGTCGATTGGCTGTCCAGTCGCGCCGATGTCGTCGTGCGCTTTCAGGGCGGGCATAATGCTGGGCATACGCTGGTCATTGATGGCGTCGAGCATAAGCTGAGCCTGCTGCCGTCGGGCGTCGTGCGGCCAGGTAAGCAATCCTATATCGGCAATGGGGTTGTCGTCGATCCCTGGGCGTTCTTTGCCGAGCTGGAGCGGGTGGCGCAAAAGGGTGTGCAGGTCACACCGGATAATCTGAAAATCGCCGAAAATGTCGTGCTGATTCTGCCTTCGCATGGCGTGGTCGATCGTGCGCGCGAAGCGGTGCAGGATAAAATCGGCACAACGGGGCGCGGCATTGGTCCGGCTTATGAGGACAAGATTGCGCGCCGTGCCGTGCGGCTCTGCGACCTTGCCGACCCGGCTTTGTTGAAGCACAAGCTGGAACAGCAGCTGACGCATCACAATATTTTGCTTGAGGCTTACGGCGTTGCGCCGATGGCCGCAACCGATGTGCTTGAGCAGCTGATGGCTTTGGCGCCCAAGCTGCTGCCTTTCGCTGCGCCAGTCTGGCGCGAGCTTGATGCGGCGATGAGGGCGCATAAGAAAATTCTGTTCGAAGGCGCGCAGGGCACCATGCTCGATATCGATCATGGCACTTACCCCTATGTCACCTCGAGCACGACGGTGGCCGCCAATGCAGCCAGCGGTGCGGGCATAGCGCCGCATCTCGTCGGCACCGTATTAGGGATTTGCAAGGCCTATACGACACGTGTCGGTTCCGGTCCGTTCCCGACCGAGGAACTCAGCCCCATCGGCGAGCATATCGGCGCGCGCGGTAAGGAATTCGGCACGGTCACCGGGCGCAAGCGCCGTTGCGGCTGGTTCGATGCCGTCATGGTGCGGCAAGCGGCAAAGCTCGGCGGCATAACTGGTATTGCGCTGACTAAGCTTGATGTGCTGGATGAACTCGAGACGCTTAATGTCTGCACTGGCTATCGCTGGCGTGGGCAGACGCTGGATTATCTCCCCGCGAACCAGACGGCCCAGGCCGAGATTGAGCCGATTTATGAAAGCTGGGATGGCTGGCAGAAGACGACGCGTGGCGCGCGCAGCTGGGCCGAGCTACCCAGCCGGGCAGTCAAATATATCCGCCGTCTTGAAGAACTTGTCCAAGTGCCGGTGACGCTGCTCTCCACCAGTCCGGAGCGTGATGATACCATCCTGATGCAGGACCCCTTTACGCCGTGATGCGGCTGGTTCTGTTTTTGTGTGTGGAATAAAATGTCTGACGATAAAACAAATGCCTTCGCCCACTATCAGTTTGCCCAATCCCTGCTGGAGGCGCTGCAGCAGGCGGGCGCCGAGCTAAGCGAACCCAAGAAAATCATTCCGGGTGGTCCGCTCTTTCTGGAAATTTCCGTGCAGCGTACTGCGGATGAAACGGTTGGTGGCATTTATCGCGCAGGAATGCGGCATTCGTTGGGGCTCTATCCACCCAACCAATTCCATACCTCAATGCGTGTGCCCTGGCTTTCCGGGCAAGAGCATCGTGGCCATATGGGCGATGTGACCAACCCCGACGACGTGCGTCTCTTTGTTGAGACCGTCAAGCGACGCCTCAACAAACAGCCCAAGCCGCGCCCGTTGGAACGCTAGACTCTTAGCTTTTTAACGAGTTAGCTGCTTCCTTAAGCTCTTCTTTACCATGAATGGATGAATTTATCTTTGGTATTGGTGTGAGCCGGGGCACGGGGCGTGTTGCCGGTTACGAGCTTTGGGCCTGGGATGCAGCAGCAAGCGGATAAAGCGGACTTCGCCAGCGGCTTCGTGCCGCTTGGCGGCAAAAGCGAGGTTGCACCCGCCAACCCGCTTCCGGCCTATGATGCGGTCGGCGGTAACGCCTTTCTCGCGCGGATGCGCGGCGCCAGCACGTCGGATTTGTTGGCGCTTGTTTGTCGGACTGGTTATCCGCCGCGCAGCGATATCGTCAATCAACTACGGAATATCAATAATCCAGCGGTGCTGCGCCTACTCGACAGCGGTATGATTGACTTCACGCCGGACGCGCAGCGCTATTACGGCTTTGTCTTCGAACAGCCGCTCAATCCGCGCTTTTGGCAGAGTTTGGATGAGACGCGCCAACCCCTCGGCGAGGATTTTATCAATCGTCGTTTTATCGCGCCGCTCGCGGAAGGGCTGCGCCAGTTTGCCGATGTCGGGCTGATGCATGGTGCGGTGCGGCCGACCAATATATTCTGGCGGGATAATAGTTCCGGCGCGCCGCAGTTGGGTGAATGTGTCACGGCAGCGCCAGGTATTGGCCAACCACTGCTCTTCGAGTCGCTGGAGCGGGCGCAGGCGTTTCCCCATGCGCGCGGCACCGGCACGATGCTTGATGACATGTATGCACTTGGCGTTACAGTGCTCTTGCTGGCGTTGGGGCGCAATCCGCTCAAGGGTGTTGATGATGCGACGACGCTGCGGCTGCGACTCGAACGCGGTAGCTTCGCAACGCTGGTGGGCGAAAATAAGCTGCCGCCCGGGCATGTCGAGCTGTTGCGTGGCTTACTCCATGATGACCCGCGGCAGCGCTGGAATGCTTATGACCTTGAGCAATGGGCAGGGGGCCAGCGCCTGAGCCCAAAGCAATCGGAGTTTAACAAGCGGGCCAGTCGTGGCTTGATATTTTGTGGTAAGGAGTATTGGCAGATTAGGCCGTTGATACCGGCGCTGTGGGCAAATGTCCCCGAGGCGGTGAAGCTCATCGATGGCGGCGAGCTTGACCGTTGGTTGCGCCGTTCGATGGGCGATGATGACCGTGCCGATCGGGTACAAGAGGCTTTGACTATTCTTAAAAATAGCGGGCGCACAGGCTTCTATGATGACCAGCTTGTCACTATGACGACGATGGCGCTCGACCCCAATGCCCCCATAGGCTATCGCGGGCAAATCGTCTTGCCGGGTGGGGTTGGGGGTGGTCTCGCCGAAGCGATGCGTAATGGCGGCAACCTGCAAATCTTGGCAGAGATTATCAGCAATCAGTTTGTTGGCTTTTGGGTCAATCAACAACCATCAGGCAAGAGCGATCTCGTGCCGATGGCGCAGGCCTACGAACGGATGCGTGGGTTTGTTGAGCGCACGAGCTATGGGAATGGTCTGGAGCGGGTGGTCTATGAGTTGACCCCGACACAATCTTGTCTAAGCCCGCTACTGCGCGGGCAGAATGTCATCAGCGCCAAAGATTTTCTTGGCGCGCTGGAGAAGGCGGCGGCACAGCCCAATCGCCCGACCGAGCCTTTTGATCGCCATATTGCCGCCTGGCTGGTCACGAAGGATCGGAGCTTCGATTACCCGCTGCGCGCTGTGAACGGTACGGGTAGCGGTCTAGCGAAAATTTTGGGCATTCTGAACCTCTATAACGAATGGCAACTGAAATATGGACCCGAACAGCTTCCTGGCCTGACTGGCTGGTTTGTCGGGTTGCTAGAGCCGTTGACACGACGTTATTTCAACCGGCAGACGCGCGACGCCGTCGCGGTGGCGTTACAGCAGGCAGCGGCTTCCGGCAAGTTGAGCACACTCGTCAGTTTGCTCGACAATCCGCAAATGGTGGAACGTGACAAGCAGAGCTTCGCCGCGGCGCGGCAGGTCTATCGTGCGACGCAACAGCAGATTGCTGTTCTGGAGCGCCATAAGCAATATCACGCCGAAGTCGCCAAGACGTATGGCCGCCCTACAGCGACCTATATCGCCTGGGTGCTTTCCGCCATCGTGATTGTGTTCAGCATCATGCGCGCATTGACGGCGGGGTAAGCGATGGCCAAGGATAAAAAACCCAAAGCGGCGAAGCCCGACAAGAAAGTTAAAGGCGAAAAAGGCGCACGTAAAGGCGGTGCCGGTAAAGTGCTCTTCGTCCTAATGATATTTCTAGTGACGATTTGGTCGACCGCTTGCCTGATTTTGCCTGGGATGATGCCGACGCTGGTGGCGCTGGTAACGGATCGTGATCGCGAAAAGGCTTTGGCGCTCACGGTCGGCGCGACGAACTTTGCCGGTTGCCTTCCTTTCGTTATGCAGCTGTGGTCAATGGGACAGAATTTCGACAATGCGCTGAAGCTGATGCGCGACCCGATGACCTGGCTGGTGATGTACGCTTCTGCCGGTATTGGCTACCTGATTTATATGATTGTGCCTGATGTTGTGGCGACGGTCATGGCGGGCAGCGCCAGCGGGAAAATCGCGCGGTTGCAGAAAAATCTGGAAGAATTACAGCGCGTTTGGGGTTCGGATGTCGCGACGGACAAAAAATTTGATGTCATGGGCGATTTGCAGGGTTAAGACGGTTTTCACCGTTTAAGAGCGTGGAAGCGGTAGAAACGCAAACCGGCACTAAACGCGACCATCCGTTGCGCCCAGCGATCAACTTCGTGCAGAACCATGCGGCGTGACTCGGGCGATAGGTTCTCTCCTTGCAGACTCTGCATGAGTTTGCCTAGGCCGAGCGTGATAGCGTCGGCATAATGACCAGTGCGGTCTTCGCTAACGCGGACTTCAAGCCCATGGATCGACCACAGCTTGGGTACGTCGCTAAGTAGCATCGGGTTGCATTGTGGTCCCTCGTGAGTGCACCAAGCTTCAAGCGCCGTTGGCGGCGTACCGTCAGTGACCACCAAATCGGTCCAGGACATTTGCCCTTGCGGCTTCAGACTGGCGGCGACCTGCGCGGCAAAGTCCTTCTTATTCTTGATGCGAAAAAACAACTCGCGGGCGATGATGCCGTCATAACGCTTTTCGGCTTTGAACAGGCCTGGATCATAAGCCGCAAGGGTCGCCCGCTTGCCGGGATTATGACGCGCGTGAAAAGCAGCACTCGCCATTACGAGTTCCGAGTTATCCTCCAGGCCGGTGACATAGGTGTTGTATTCTGCTGCGATTTTGCGCGCCGCGCCACCTAGCCCTGCCGTCAAGTCGAGAACGCCCATAGAACTATCGAGTCCGAAAGCGCGCACCATCACGGTCGTCATGTGATCGCCCAATGGCAGGTGCCAACCTTCGCCCCACAAGACATTCAATAAAGCGATGATGTTCAGGTCGCTGCCCGCTAAATTGGAAGGCTCGGCGCCGGCTACCGTAGTTGCCAGTGTAGGGGCTGGTGTCGCCGGTTTTCGCACCGGTGGTGCGGCTTTTTCTGCTGCCAAGGCCTCATCGGCCATTAGCCAGCGATGGAGGCGTTGGATCCAGTCGCGCGCAGCTTGCGCTGGGCTTTTCTTTTGCGCGCTGGTGACCGAATCGGCCATAGTAAACGTCCTTGTTCGCGGTGCTATGAATACGATATTATGCCGCAAAACCCATTGGATGGAATAAAAGTTAAGAATATGCAAATACCACCTCTTCGCCTCGGTATAAATATCGACCATGTCGCCACGTTGCGCAACGCCCGCAGCCGCGATAGCCGTGCCCACCCCGACCTTTTGGCCGCTGTGGCGGTCGTAACCGCGGCCGGTGCGGACGGGATCACCTTTCATTTGCGTGAGGACCGCCGCCATATTCTAGATGACGATGTGTTGCGCTTGCACGAGACCGTGAAACTGCCGCTGAATTTCGAAATGGCGGCGACGGCGGAGATGACCGCCATCGCGCAGAGGATAAAGCCCCATGCGGTCTGTTTGGTGCCGGAACGCCGCATGGAGGTCACGACTGAGGGCGGCCTTGATGTTGTTCGGGAAGGGCAGGGGCTGCTGAACGACTGCGTACGGCAGCTTTCTGACAGCGGCATTCAGGTGGCGCTATTCATCGACCCAGACCCCGCTCAGGTTGCGGCGGCCGCGGCAACGGGCTGCGCAGCGATTGAACTACACACCGGCCGCTATTGCGCTGTAATGGGTACTAAGCAATCTGCTGAGCTCACGCGTTTGCGATTGGCGGCACGACAGGCTTCGGATCTTGGGCTTGAAGTTCATGCCGGACATGGGTTGGACTATGCCAATGTAGGTTCGGTGGCGGCGATACCAGAAATTGTCGAGCTCAATATCGGGCACCATATCGTGGGCGCTGCCCTATTCATAGGCTTGACGGCAGCTGTCCAGAAAATGCGTGCGGCTATGGATATCGCCCGTGCTGGTTATGGTCAATAAACTCTTGCCGTGCCGCTAACCGGAATTTTACCCTACGCTGCTAACCTTGCCTTTTCGGAGGTGGGCATGGGCGGGAAGCTATTACGCCGATTTTGGCATGAGCAGACGGGGGCGACAGCGCTGGAGTATGGGCTGCTCTGCGCTTTGGTCTTTCTCGTCGCCGCAGGCGCGATGGGGCTGATGGCAACCGAGGTGACCAAGATGTTCGATCTCGTTGTCAACACATGGAAGAGTGCCGTGAAGTAGGCCTGTCACCGCGAGGCGAGAGCCACCTTGATGCCCAGCCCAACCAGTAAAAGCCCCATAGCACGATCAAACCAATGACCGCAGCGCATGAATTGCTGTCTTATCGCCTGTCGCGTCAGGAAATAAGCAACGAGGCTGAACCAGATAAACGCGGTCAGCAACAAGAGTGCAATAAAGCTCCACAGTAGTGCAGGCGGCATCGCTGGATCGACAACAATGGTCAGGTAGCTGAGCCAGAAAATTGCGGCTTTGGGGTTGAGCGCATTGGTGATGAACCCTTGGCCGAAGGCTTTGCGTAAGGAGGCAGTCTGTGCTTGCTGTGCGTCGAGGTTGATATCCGTGGTTCCGGTACGGCTACGGAGTGCCTTGTAGCCAAGGTAAATCAGATACGCCGCTGCCAGCAGTTTCAGAATGCTGAAGGCCAAGAGCGAATGGGCTATCAGTGCACCGATACCGATATGGACATAGGCAATATGGATAAGGTTGGCGAGCGCGATGCCGAGCGCGGTCGCCATGCCGGCGCGCGCGCCATGACGGACGCTCATCTGTACTGTCATAATAAAGTCCGGCCCGGGCGACATTACCGCAAGGAGGAAAAGGCCGTAGGCTGGAATCAGGGTTAAAAGCATTATGTGCTCCGGCTGAAAGCACCACTCAACTTGAAAATGCTTGCCTAGACAAGGGCGTTTTCGCTATGGAGAAGGTGATTTGAAAGTTTCTCGTATTACTTTCAAGGCTTTGGGCTAGAATAGAGTAATCGATTTTCAGGAGATGCGATTATGGTTCGTAAAGCGGGCAAGGATTTGAAAAAGGGAGTGGTGCGGTTGTTTGGGGCGGCCAAGAAGATACTGGCCGAGCGCAAAGCAGCGAAAGCACTTGAGCGTATCGATCCACACGCGCAGGAATTTGTGAAGCTGCCGGTTGCGCGCTCGGAGGTGCCCTCAATCTATGGCCAGCCTGCCGCCAAGCCAACGGATGCGGAAGTGGCAGCTGCGGATCATCTGCAGAATACCGTGGCTTATGCCGCAGGCCGGGCCATGGTTACCATTCCGCGTGAGACCCGCCTCAACCTTTAAGTCAGGCACCAGCTTGCGAGGTTCGTGGCGTTGGCGTAAGAAGGGTTAATCCCTCTTCTCTGGCAGAGATGACCTGCATGATTCACTCCGCCGTCAACCGACTCTTTGGTCAGGCCAAAGCCTTTGTGGCTCCGGTCCGCAAATGGCTTGGGGCTGGAGCTGAGGAAACGCACCCGCAAGAGCCGTCGCCCGCCGTAATCTGGGCGTGGGATGAGCTAAAAAAACATAATCGGTCGGTCAAACAGGCGGTTGATGCTGGTTGTGGGCGCGGGCGCAACAGCCTGTTTCTGGCCAAGCACGGCGTGCATGTTACCGCGCTCGATTTCACGCCGAGCGCCATCAACGCTCTCAAGCTCACAGCCCATGCCGCGCGCTGCGACGATAAAATCCGTGCGCTGGTCTATGACGTGACAGAGGGCTGGCCGGTGCAGCAGCACAGTATCGACTTCGTCGTCGATGCCTTCTGCTTCAAGCATATTACGGGCAATGCCATCCGTTTGTCTTACAAGCAGAACATTATTCAGGCGATTGATGTGCGGGGCGCATTGCTCATCGCATTCGACAGTGTTGGGGACGGTTATTATGGCCGCTACATCACCGAGCATTGCGGCGATGGCAGCGCGCTCTGCCTTGACCCGGCGACTAATCTGCAATCCGTGCTGTTTACCCGAGATCATGTCGTGAATTTTTTCGCGCCCGAATTTCGGCTGCTGGCAGAAAGCACGGGGGCGGAAAAGCCGCGCTCGGGCGGTGGCACCACACGGTCGCCGCGTGCGCTGCTGTTTGAGCGGAACCCCAAGAGCCAGGGCGGCGGCTATAGTATCGTGAAGCCGGAAGATGCGCTGATGAAGCCGCGTTATTATGGTGAATTCAAAGCCGATGATCGCTAGGCGCGCTGCTTGCGGCCGTCGCGGCGCGGTAACCAAAGATTCTTCCCCTGTAATTAAATCAGCGCGTGACCCACGCGCGCCGAACGCTTATAACGCAAAGAATGATTAGGCAAAGGGCAGGGCATGGCACAGCGCGCATACCAACTCTACCAAGGCTGCGATTGGCAGACTTATCGCTATAGCGCCGCCCAGGTCTATGATTTGCTCGACCAAGTGCGTGACGTGACCGGCATGGTGCTACATGGTTCAGCGCCGCTGCCCTTCGATACGCCGCCCGGGTTCGCACCGATTGCCGTGTTGCAAGATTTGTGCAGCGATATCGTCGGCTCGGTTGACATGGCGCTCGCTGATTTATCGGTTGTCTTGCAACAGCATCTGCCCAGCCGCTGGCGCATGGTTGAACTGCGCACGCTCACGGCGCAGCTGCCGGGGCTGGCCAATCGTTGCGCTGACGACCAGGACAATCTGCCCCAGGTCGCCGACCGCGCCGAGCGCATCCGCCATTTGTTGCAGCGGTTGGATAGCTGAGCTGGTCTGTAGCTAACCACGCAGTTACAACAGTATTACTATTTCAGATTGCTGCCTAGGAGCCAAAGAGCCTTTTGGTGTGCCGTGATGCGCTCCACCATTAAGTTTTCGGTTTCGTCGTCTTCGGCCTTTTGCGCGGCAAGTTTGGCGGTCTGGCAGGCTGTCACTGCCTCTTCATTCAGCACTAGCAAATTTTGAACCATGCGATGGCCGCGTGCACTTGCATCGGTTTCTTTATTGAGTGCGTTGGAGATCGATTTTAATGCTTGCACGATATTATCGCCCTCGAAAGGCAATGCATAGTCGCCCAGAGCACGAATGCGTTCAGCAATCACATCGATGGCTTGGAATAGCGCGTTGTATTGCTGCTCGAATAGGCCATGCAGCGAGATGAACTGCGGTCCCTCAACATTCCAGTGATAATTATGCGTGGCCAGATAGACGCCATACGTGCTGGTCAGAACATTCTGTAAGTCTTGAATGACGATCTTGTCGGCTTGCCTGGGTTGCGGAAATACAAGTGAATTCGTGGTCATTTGCGGCTCCTGAAACAAAGGTTGCTGAAGAATTGTAGTAATCAAAGCGTCGGAAGATTGGCCTTGCGTCCCGTCAGAAGGCTGTAAACCAGGCTGGCGAGGAAGAGGACGACGAACAGACCTGCAAGAAAGCGGGCAATATAAGCAAACTCCGCCGCCAGACCGCCGAAACCGAGGAAACCTGCGCAGACAGCGAGGACAAAAAAGACAATCGTGTAGTGAAGCATTTTATTCTCCTGTGGTGGGCTGTCTGGCCTTAACGCCAGACAGGCTTGCCGAGGTCGATATCTTTCTTGGAGGTCAGGCCGCCTGCCGCGCCGCCCACGGCGGCTCCGACTGCAGCGCCTGCCGCAGGACTACCGACGATAACGCCCGTCACCGCACCGACACCTGCACCGATGCCTGCTCCGCTGACCGCTCGGTCAACTGGGCGATCACCACACGCGGCTAGCGCCATTAGCAGGATGATGGGGAGAACAATGGTCTGGGCATTTTTCATGGGAGGTTCCTTAAATGGAGTTGGCGAAATCAATTTGCTTATAGGCAGTGTCATCAGCCGTAGTCGTTGCTTTCGCATGCTGCTACGAGTGTCAAAATGAAGTAGCAGGCCTTGAAGATGACGATGATGCTCATGGTTTGACCTCATTCACTTTCAGCAGTAGCGCCCTGGTAGGATGTTGATCGGGCGGCAGCGCGGCGGATTAAGCTCAAATCATTATCCTTCTCAATTTGATCGAAAGTGCGGTCGATCATTGGCGCGTATTTCTGGAAGTCTGGGATGAAGGGAAGGATGCGGTCGCCCATTTTTGATATCCTATTGTTGCTGCCCAGCTTGAAGAGTAGGCGGAAGTTATGGAAAGTGCTGCCATTCAATTGAGGTTAAGCGCTTGGCTTGTTGCCTCATGAGCCGGAATATTCTGCATGACGCCAACATAAGGCTTGTCTTTCGCATCAAGTGTTAGCTGCATCGGATCGCTTAAGCTTGTGCCGTTCCGGCTTGGTTCAGGATGCAAAGCTTCTTCTGAGGCATGCACGAGCTTGCCGCGATGCAGGTTCAGCCAAGCTGGGCCGTTCGCCGCTAATTTTGACGCGGAAATAAGGCCGCGGCGGAAGCTGCTTAGCCAGCGTTCAAGCACAAAGATTTCACGCTTAATGCCAACACCAGCGGAAGAGTCCGGATGCTCGGCGAGTAGATGCTTGAAGCTCGTTATGATGTCCTTAATCTCAGTGACCTGATGGTCGGAGGAACTCGGCGCCGACGCAGCCGGAAATGATTCAGCAGCAAGCTTCGCTGTGGGTAAAGTCGGGCGTGACGGATGGGCTGAAACGCGCGTGGGGGCAATATTCGACATCTGGTTTCTCCTTGAAGCAGCTGTTCATGGCAGAACGGCAAAACATTCACCGGTGCGGAACAGGGCAAGTGACGAAACGCTGGGGCGCTAGAAAAAGTGATGGTGATTGAATGCCGGCGCTTCTTGCTGTCGGTAAGCTAGGCGTTCCTCTGTATTGAAGCGATGCGGGGAAATGCTTGCCCCGCATTTTTTCCATAAGGGAATCTGCAAAATTATTACGCGTGTGGACTTATCAAATCCTTACGCATGGTCTGTCATGGGGCATCGTATCCTGATGGGGGCGCTGCCATCTTGTGCCCGACACAACAGGTAGAACTGCGAAAGGGAATTATGGCCATTCCAGCAAGCACGCTAACGCAACGTCTCGGTGAACCGGCGATGATGGCCGTCATCGAGAATTGGGAACGCTCTGTCGGCATGTTGCCGGATACGGAGCAGCCGCTGCATAGCCGCTGGCTCTACATGATGCATAGTCGCCGGACAAGTCGGCATGGCACTTAAGTCGTATCCACAAATTTTCACATGACGCTTCCCCGCATCAGATAGGAATTTACAATGCAAGACGCAGAGACAAAAAAGCCAACCCTGATCAAGGAAGTGATGAGTCGGGATGTCGAGATTGTTACGCCTGAAACTTTACTTGATGAAGTCGCCAAGAAGATGCAACGCCGCGACTGCGGTAGTGTCATCGTCGTCAAGAATGACCGCCTAGTAGGTATGATTACGGATCGTGATTTGGCATTGCGTTGTATCGCTGAATCGCACCATCCGTCGGAAACCAAGGCGGAGCAGGTGATGACACCCGATATTCTTTACTGTCGTGATACGGACGAGGCCGACGCTGTGACCCGTAATATGGGGCAGAACAAAGTTCGTCGTCTGGCCGTGCTTGATGCCAACAAGCGACTAGTCGGTATCGTGACGCTCGGCGACCTTGCCATGCATTCAAACCACCGGCTTTGTGGAGAGACGCTGGGAAACATCTGTCGTGTCGCCGCCTGACGGGTGGGCGGTTCGGTAGGAAGACAGCTGTTCGCATCTGCGACGCTGAAGCAGGCACGATTGAACAGGAGTCCACCATGAATAACGAACAAATCAGTGGTAAGTTTGAACAGCTCAAGGGCGAAATCAAAAAGACCTGGGGCAAGCTGACCGATGACGAGGTCATGCTATATAATGGCAACCAGGAGAAGTTCTTCGGCAAGCTGAAGGAACGCTATGGGCTGGCTAAAGAAGCTGCCGAAGCACAGATCAAGGAATTCGAAAAAAACGCTGCGAATGCGCCGGCTGCTGAGAAGGCCGTCAAAACCGCGTAAAAAAAATCCGCAAGAGCAAACTTGCCCGGCAGAGAATATCTGCTGGGCATTTTTTTTGCCTGGGTTGATTCAGTGCCTTATGAAGATGTTATGGCAGAGCCCTGTGCCGGTATCGTTTCATGATGCGGACTTACCTAGTCTGGCGTTGTTAATGACCACCTGCTGTCGCAGCGTGTGTCTAGGCCTAACCAAGGAGCACCACATGAACAAGTCCCAGCCCACATCGAAGCCAGTCGCCTCAGCCGCTAAGCCGGATGAGCAAGGTGCCGCACCACACGATAAAGCACCGCAGAATAAGCCATCACAGGACAGGATGGGGAAGAGCCGCTGGTCATCGGAAGGTGGCAAGCGCTAATTCCAAGCAAGCGAGAGCCGGGCGCACCCCCGGCTCTTTCGCCGCTTAAGACGTCACAATGGCGAGGCGAAATTGTTCCCGTATCGAAATATCAAGCGAAGGAATCGGTCGATGGCCAACGTAACAAATAATCAAGTGTATGTAATGGCGATCGGCGCCGGGGTGTTCCTCGCACTCGTACTGGTCGGCTATACGGTACTGACGCAGCCTGATCAGCGCAGCCCTATGCAACATATCGGCGATGCGGTGAGCGCTATCCCTGACGGTGTGAGCAAAGCCGCTCGCGAATTGCAGGAACGCACACCCGCCGACAAGCTCAAAGATGCCGCGGAAGATGCGAAAGACGATGCCAAAAATGCGCTCGAGCGCCAATAACTCAACCAAGCAAAGGAAACTTTTTTATGAAATCCCAGAATTTTTTACTTTCCGCACTCCTCAGTTCTACTTTTCTCGTCAGTTCCACCGGCTTTGTGCTCGCGGCTGAGACGATTGTCACCAAGACAGTGACGACTTCAGCGGAAGCCATCAGCAAGGATGCGCTCACCGACCCGCGCGTCGCGGCGCAGAACTTTGTCGCGCATATCAACTATGCGCGCGTCGCGCTGGCGATGAAAAACGGCGACCTGGCGGCGCAGCACATTACCCAAGCGCGTAACATGATTGCGATTATCATGAGCGCCACAACGGAGCAGCGCACGGTTGCGCATGTCGAGGCCGGACGGGTGATCTATGAATTCAATACTATCCATAAGTACAATTATTTCCCAATTGAAACTGGTCTCGCAGAAGTCAAGCAGGTGAGCGACGGCCCGATCTGGGCAAAAGAGTCGCTGGTGGTTAGTGATGCCGAGATTGTTTATCTGACACTGGACCTCACCAATGATCGGGCGGAGTCCTATCTCAAGCAGGCAGAAGACGACATCAAGACAGGCAAACTGGCTGATGCGCAGGATAAACTTGGAGAGCTAACTGACGCCGTCGTGACTGTCGATGAGAAGGTAGCAGTGCCGGTTGATAAGGCCCATGATAATATCGGCATTGCGCAGAACTTCATCAAAGGTAAGAATTATGAAGGGGCACGCTTTGCGCTCGGCCATGCCGACGAAGCGCTGGATGCCATGCAGAAAGATGATGTCTTCGCCGCGCACCGTCCGGCGATTCAGGCCATGCGCAAAGAAGTCAGCGATATGCGCGTTGTCATCGCCAAGAAAGATCCAACCCTACTGCAAAAAGCGGGCACACAGCTCGATAAGTGGATGACGGAAGTCCGCACCTGGTCAAGCAAGTAACGACTGCTGATCCGCCGCCCCATATGGGGCGGCGTTTCCCGCACGCTGCTGCTGCTCAGACTGGGGCAGCGCCAATATTTCAGCGATTTCCATGCGGTAGCCGACGCCTGGTTCGGTAATGATCATTTTGGGAATTGCTGGATGTATTTCGATCTTGGCGCGGATCTGGCCGATAAACACTCGGAGATATTGGGTGTCTTCGCCATGCGCTTTGCCCCACACTTCCTGCAAGATTTCGCGGTGGGTCAGCATGCGGCCGCGATTGACGATAAAATAGCGCAGCAGATTATATTCTTTCGGCGTGAAGCCGAGCAGCGTCTCATTGAGATAGACTTCGTGCCGCACCAGGTTGATCCGCAACGGACCATTGCTGATTTCGGGCTGCCCCGCGATATCAATTGTCGAACTGCGCAAGGCGGCGTTGATGCGCGCTAATAAAACATCGGCGCTGAAAGGGCGAATAACATAATCATTCGCGCCTAAATTGAGCGCCGTGATGACATCATCATCATCACTGCGCGCGGACAG
>JAGOHT010000118.1 GCA_017996055.1 Alphaproteobacteria bacterium | reverse complement strand
TGCTAACGGCGGTGATCTTACACCTTCGATGGCGCAGGCTAACGTTTTGCCTTCCGATGTCTTGACGGGTGCGCCGAGTGCGGCAACTGCAGCGAATACAGTCAATCCATGGGGTGGTAATATCGGGATTTATGGTGGTCCAAACTCTAACGGTACTGCCGTAGCTGGTTTTGCGATTGTCTTCACGAGAATTCCGGCAGCCGCCTGTACAGACTTCGTGATGCGTAATCTGGGTGTCAGTCGTGACTCTGGGCTGTTTGACGCGATTGGTGCGGCGGCTGGTGCCTCAGCTTATGCAGCACCTCCGGGCACGATCGCCTTGGCAGCAGGGACTCCCTTAGCCTTAGCGACTGCAACCGGTGCGAATCTCTGCAACTCGGCCGCTGCAAACGCAGCACGTAACGTTACGTTCTACTTCAATCTACGCGGTTAAGCAGACGCCTTACAAGTATGAAAGGGCGGCACGCAAGTGCCGCCCTTTTGATTTGCCCGCTGATTACAAATAACGCTCCCATTTGCACAGCGGGCGCTTTGCTGGCATCAATAAGCCATGCCAATTGCCCAGCCGAATCCCAAAGCTTTGCGGGAAGCCATCGATCGACACCGTGCCGGTGACCTCGGCAGCGCGGCGCAGCTTTATCGTCAGCTGATTGATCAAGACCCGAACAATGCCGATGCCTATCAGCTGCTCGGCGTCTTAGCGCAGCAAATGGGCAAAGCTGAGTTGGCGGTGCAGCTGCTGGAAACAGCAATTCGGCTGCAGCCGCAGCACGCCACGGCGCTGACCAACCTCTCCGTGTTGCTGCGTGCGCGCGGCGAATTGGCTGCAGCCAACGCGAAAGCCCGTGCCGCCATCTCAGCTAATCCCAAGCTTGCTGATGCCCAGGCTGCGCTCGGCGGCGCGCTGTCAGCGCAGCAAGACTACGCTGGTGCCGTGAACGCCTATCAGCAGGCCGTGACGCTTGCGCCGGACAACTATTTGTTCCGAAATGAACTCGCAAATATCCTGCGCCGTCTCGGCCAGCTGCCTGAGGCCTATGTCTCCATCACCCAGGCGCTGACGCTGTCGCCAAAATCCGCGATCCTGCACCACGCGCGCGGCAATATTCTGCGCGCTGCCGGGTTTGCCGATTTGGCGCAGGCGGCCTTTGATGAAGCTTATCGGTTTGACCCGACACAGGAGGAGTCAGCGCTCAACGCCGCGCTCTGCTGTCTCCTGCGCGGTGATAATACAAATGGTTGGCCGCGCTATGCCCAGCGTGCGGTGGCGCGTCCAGCGGGGCTCGTGCCATGGGATGGGCAAGCGGCGGTGCCGCTCCTGGTCACTGCAGAGCAGGGCTTGGGCGATACGCTGCAATTCATCCGTTTTGCGCCGCTGGCGCAAGCGTGTGTGCCGCGCCTGATTGTCGCCGTGCAACCGCCGCTTCTGGCGCTGTTAGAGCAGAGTTATCCGGACCTTGAGTTTATCAGTTCGGGTGCACCCGTGCCTGAAGAGTTGGCGGCGCATTGCCGTCTGCTCGATTTGCCGCAATGGTTCACCGTGTCTAATGCCCCCTATCTCACGGCACCCGCATTAGCATGGCCGCTGCCGGAGCTGCCGCGCCCATGCTTCGGACTAGTTTGGGCGGGTAATCCGGCGCATCTCAACGATGCCAACCGTTCGCTGACGCTGGCTGCGCTCGCTCCCTTCATCGCGCCTTTTGCACCGCAGGGCGTTAGTTTGCAGAAAGGGTCGCAGGCGGCGGAGCTGGCGGTGAGTGGCTTACCGTTGTTTGATGGCGGCGCGCGCTGTGTGGATTTTGCCGATACCGCCGCGCTCATCATGCAGCTTGATTTGGTCATTACGGTCGATACATCCGTGGCGCACCTTGCTGGTGGCCTAGGCAAGCCTGTCTGGCTGCTACTGCCATTTGACCCCGATTGGCGCTGGCAGCATCAACGCCGCGATACACCCTGGTATCCGGTGATGAAAATTTATCGCCAAGAGCAGCCACAGGATTGGGCAAGCGCGTTGCAGCAACTAGGGGATGATTTGGCGCGCTTCATGGCGGGCGAAATGACAATGTTGAAGCCGCCAGCCTGGCCGGGTGCGCCCGCCGAGCGAGCAGCGCGAACAGTGGGCTTGCCTGGGTTAGCCTAACGCCTCAACCCATCTGGGTCAGTGTGCGAGTCATATCACCACGCACTTGTTTGACATACTCAAGCGTTTCTGGCCGGTCGAGCAGACCAGGCGTGGCGATAGTCGCGCCCATTCGGCGCAGCCCATCGGTGGCAAAGCGACTATCGTGCAGATCCCGGAACATCTCGCGCGCGCGCGTCGTGCGGCCAAAGAGCCGTGTCGTCTGTTGCGCCGCTGCGGCATAAACGGCGAGGACGATCGTGCTGCTGGGAATATTTGCGACTTGCTCTGCCGGTTCAGTGCCTTTCCGGTTCAACGGTGGCAGCACCACATCTTCCAAAACTTGCCGTGCACGCAGCAAAATCCGCTCGCCGCCAAAAATACCAGGCGAAGTCGGCAGTCCCTTTTGGTCCGTCACCTCGCGGAATGTGCGATAGAAAGCATCGCGGACGTCCTGGGCTCTAAACTGAGCGTTGACTTCCTCACGGGTCATGAACTGTAAAGGACCAGCTTCCATCATCATCGCCTCACGTTAGAAAAGTTTCGGCGAGTTTAATCCGCGCCAAGGCCAGGCGCAAACCTTGCATGACGGCACGGTCTTTACAGGTGACGGCGACCATGCGAGGTTGCCCCACCGTAAAAAGGATGATGATGCACAACCAATTTAACCATTTTGGCGTTGTCGGAGCCGGAGCCTGGGGCACGGCGCTGGCGCTGGCGCTGCAACGCAGTGGGCGACAGGTCACGCTCTGGGCGCGCGATGCCGACGTGGCACAGACCATTAACGCGCGCCATGAAAATCCGGTCTATCTGCCCGATGTGCCACTCGATCATGCTGTGCAGGCCACAAGCCTGCTTGCGGATTTGGCGTCGTGCCAGGCTTTGCTGCTGGTGACCCCGGCGCAGCATTTGCGCGCCGTACTCAAGCAGGTACCAACGTTGGCGGATAAGACTCCACTCATTATCTGCGCCAAGGGCGTCGAGCGTGGCTCGCTCGCGCTGCTGAGCGCGGTGGTGCAAGAAGAATGCCCCGGCCATCCTGTCGCCATGCTGTCCGGGCCGACCTTCGCGCGTGAAGTGGCGCGTGGTTTACCGACCGCCGTAACGCTGGCGATAACTGACCAAGGCTTGGGCAAAGCGCTCGCTGCCGCGATTGGCAATCGCAGCCTGCGCCCCTATCTCACAGACGATATCGTCGGCACACAAATCGGTGGTGCGATAAAGAATGTGCTCGCCGTCGCCTGCGGCATCGTCGAGGGCAAGGGTCTGGGCGATAATGGCCGCGCCGCGCTCATCACCCGCGGGCTGAGCGAAATGGCGCGCCTCGGCACGGCATTGGGCGGGCGCGCTGAAACCTTCATGGGGTTGTCAGGCTTGGGCGATTTGGTGCTAACCTGCACCGGCAGCCAATCGCGCAACATGACGCTCGGTTATGCGTTGGGGCAGGGGCAGGCGCTCAAGGATATTCTCGCGGCGCGTAAAAGTGTGGCCGAGGGCGTTACCACCGCGGCCGCCGCGGTGGCGTTGGCTGCGCGGCATGGAATTGAGCTACCGATTTGCGCCGCGGTGCAACGGATTCTTGATGAAGGTGCAGCGATTGACGCAGAAATCGCCGGACTGCTGACAAGGCCACTGAAGCAGGAATAATAATATGGCAGACGTTGGAGCGCCGGCTTGGACACGAGCGGTTGAGTCAAGCAGGTTGTTCGCCGAAGCAAGGTTGTTTGTGGGAGTCATCCTGTCCGCACGGCAAGCAAACAGCGCAGGCACAGAGCGAGTGATAGAAAACCCCGTTTCAACATTGATGGGTTAGAAAACGCATGTCCTATTGGCTGATGAAATCAGAACCCGATGTTTATCCTTGGGAACGCTTGGTTAAAGAGAAACACGGTAGCTGGGATGGTGTGCGCAGCTATCAGGCAGCAAATAATCTGCGCGCCATGCAGGTTGGTGATGAAGCTCTGTTCTATCATTCCAATATCGGGCTGGCCGTCGTCGGCATCATGAAGATTGTCAAGGCCGCTTATCCTGACCCGACCGACCCTACTGTAAAATTCGTCATGGTCGATGTCGCTCCCGTCAAAGCCTTGCTGCAGCCCCTGCCGCTCAAGCAGATGAAGGCGGATAAAATTCTGAGCGGCATGGCGATGGTGAAGCAGTCACGGCTTTCAGTGTCGCCGGTTACGCCGCGCGAATGGCAGCGTGTGCTAGAGCTTTCAGGTCTATGACTTCTTAAGCCCCGCTGACAATACGCCGAGTTCAAGGCCGCTATTGCCGCTGCTGCCCGGGGCGAAGACGCAGACCGCCCCATTATTGACATCAAACTGGAAATTCAGCGTCATCGCGCTACTGCCGCCGATGGTAAAACTGCCAAGACGTTCATCACGAATTTTCAAGAGCCCGCCGCTGCGGCAGAGTGGGGTGGCGGCATCCGGCTGACCCGCGCTGCATTCCGGCCAAGCGCTACCGTCGGTTTGGTGCGAGGGGGCGGCCAGGCTGCCGCTGCAGCGTCGGCCATCGGCAGTCAGACTATTAACGCGGATGCTGACCTGTTCACTGAGCGCCGGCCGCACCGCGACATAGGTGGCGGGGGGCAACTCGACACCGGAGAGGTAATCGCCGATGGCAGCACCGGCATTCACGGCGGCGGCATCAAACAGCTGCGGACTGCCAAAGCGCACTTCGGTGCCGTCATTTTTCTCAAACCCAAAGCTCACCATGGTAAACTGATACTGCGTGGTGGGCGCCAGACAACGCCCACCATTCTGCATGTTGGTGGTCGCGCAGCAGGGCGGCAGGTTTGCGCCAGATGGTGCAGGCTGGCAGCCGCCGCTCGCAAAAACTGGCGCGCACATCAGCATAAGCGATGTGAGGGGCAGAGAGAGTCGCGATGGATAGTGGCGCATAGCGTTTCCCCTAATTCCGGCGACTGACGGTGACGGTCAAACCGCCGCGAGCATTGAGCGGATTGCTGCGTTCCAGGATAATCCGGTTCTCACGCCGCACTTTGGTCAGCATTTGCTGGTGCAAATCTCGCGGCGCGAAAATCTTGTCATCGATGATGGGCGCGCCTTCCAACAGACCCGGGCGCGTATCGCGGTTGAGCTTGAAATGCACCATGAAAAAGCCTTCGCTCTTGCCGCCTTCGTCGCGGCGGGCCCCGGCCTCGATGCTGAGATAGCGATGCAGGCTGGCCTCGCCGCTCATTTGCGCTCCGCGCACCACGCGATTATCGAGCTTGTTGTCCCAGGCGTAATATTTGCCGTAAACCCGCGCCCAAGGCAGGTAGGGCAGTTGCGAGCCGAGCTCGACATCGACGCCGTTGGGCACACGCTCAATGCTACCATCACTCAAACTGCGCTGGTTCAAGCCAAGATAACCATTGGCGGTCAAATCCAGCGGGCCATATTTAACCTCCGCGCCCATGCCGAGGCGGTGGTGGCCGCGCAGAAATTCGTGATCGTAGAACAGGTTACCACCCAGCAGCAGCTTTTGGTCGAGCAGGAGCTGCCGATAGCCGAGACCGAGATTGCCCGCAAAGCGCTGCCGGTCAAACATCCGGTAATTGATGGCGCTCACCTGGGTAAAGAACACCCCATCTTGGGCGGTCGTCTCCCAGAGTGGCTGCACGGTGAGCAGCTCAAGGCCACGCCACCCCGCAAGGTCAAAATTGCCCGTAACCTCGATGCGTTGCACCCATTCCGGCAGCGGCCCAAGCAGTCGGGTGACGAGATCGCGGTTTAGTTTTTGCGCGGCGAGACCTTTTAGCTGCGCCACCGTCATGCTGCGCACGAGACTGCTGTCATTGGTGCCGAAGCTATTGCTCGGTGTAGGGCTATCGCCAGGGCGCAGCTTGTCCGAATTGGCGGGAAGGGTCGCAGCGGCGAGCGGTGGGCAGAGGCCGCAGCACAGAACCAGCAGCGTCAGCAAGCGCTTGATATTATAGCCTTTGAGCGTTCCAGGACGCATCGCGGCCTCCTCGGCCAGCCGCGAACGGACAGGTCTTAGAACCTGACGGCGCGCGGCGCACTGCGAAGGTTACCGGCAACGGTTACGTGCAATTTGAGTGAACCAACTTTTGTTACATCATCGTAACAAGTGTTCGACTCAGCAATCTTCGCTAGTGTCAAATTTGCCACAGAAACTCTAAGGATAAGGTTAAGATTTCAGTCAGGCTACGAAATTCACTTTATTTTGCAAGGTGTTCGTTGTGCATCTGCACAATAGCTGGCGCCAAAAATGCGACGTTATCACGTGCTGGGATGGCCGGAGTCGCAAGAAGCGCTGCTTCATGATATGAAGAAAACGTTAAATTCACCAACACAGGGGGGATGGCCATGTCAGGGAAATACGTCATCAAAAGCAACGAATCTGGCAAAATAACCTTCAATCTTAAGGCCGGAAACGGTCAAATCATCTTGACCAGCGAGACCTATGAGAGCCGTGCCGCTGCCGTGAATGGCATTGCGTCCGTACGGAAGAATGCTACCGATGATAGTCGTTACGAACGCAAAATTAGCAAGGCAGGAGAGCCTTTTTTCGTGCTCAAGGCGGGCAATGGGGAGATTATCGGCAAGAGCGAAATGTATAGTGCTGCTGCGGCGATGGAAAACGGCATCGCCTCGGTCAAGCAGAACGCGCCAGAGGCACCCTTAGAAGAAGACTCTGCCGCAGCTTAAGGCCAAGACTGGTTGCGTTGCGTCATCAAGGGCGGTTCCGATTAGGAAGCGCCCTTTGTTTATGGCTCTATGCGATGCGACTATTCCCGCCCGTGATTATGGGCGCGTTCCCGCCGACCAAAGCGCATTTCCGCAGGGCGTGTTGGGGGCAGGCGTTCGCTGACGCTGCCACGACCCTGCGATTTGATATTCACGGTTTGAAGATCACGCAACAACGGGGTAGCGACGATGTTTGGTGCGAAGCGGTCGCGCTTTTTCCAACCCGCCTGGAAAGGCCAACGCTGCTTCAAC
>JAGOHT010000117.1 GCA_017996055.1 Alphaproteobacteria bacterium | reverse complement strand
GCATCGCGGCGGCATCGGCATTCAGCGAGGGGCCATAAAACACGCGGCGATAGAGCCAGAGCATATAGGCAGCACCCAGCACCGTGCCGATGGCGGCGAAGGCCGCGACGCGCGAGTCATAGATATACGCGCCCTGCATACTCAGGAACTCACCGATAAAACCGCTGGTGCCGGGCAGGCCGATGCTCGCCATGGTGAAGGCCATGAAGCAGGCGGCAAAAAATGGCATATTGTTGGCGAGGCCGCCATAGCGCGCAATCTCGCGCGTATGCAGCCGGTCATAGACCACGCCGACGCAGAGGAAGAGCGCGCCGGACACCAGCGTGTGCGAGAGCATGACATACATCGCGCCTTCCAGCCCCTGCACATTGCCGGTAAAGATGCCGAGCGTGACATAGCCCATATGCGCGACCGAGGAATAGGCGATGAGCTTTTTGAGATCGCTCTGCACCAGCGCGACAAGCGAGGTATAGATAATGGCGATGATGCTGAGCGCCATGACCAGCGGCGCGAAATTTACGCTCTCCTGCGGCAACATCTGCAAGTTAATCCGGATGAGGCCATAGCCGCCCATCTTGAGCAGCACCCCCGCCAGGATGACCGAGCCCGCCGTCGGCGCTTCAACGTGGGCATAGGGCAGCCAGGTATGGAACGGCCACATGGGGGTCTTGACCGCGAAGCCAACGAAGAAAGCCAGCCATAGCAACGGTGCCATCGCCACCGGAAAGCCGTTCTTAATCATCACGGTCATGTCCGCCGTGCCGGAGTGAAGCACCATCGCGATGATGCCGATGAGCATCAGCACCGAACCGGCGAAGGTATAAAGGAAGAACTTGTAGGCGGCATAAACCTTGCCCTGCCAGCCCCAGACGCCGACGATGAGGAACATCGGGATGAGCACGCCTTCAAAGAAGACATAGAACAGCACGAGGTCGAGCGCCGTGAACATGCCGACCATCATGGTTTCCAGCACCAGCATGGCGACCATGAATTCCTTGGTGCGCTTGGTGATGCCGCTGAAGGAAGAGAGAATACAAATCGGCGTCAGCAGCGTGGAAATCAGCACGAACCAGATGGACATGCCGTCAATGCCACGAAAGTAGGAAATGCCAAACTGCGGAAACCAGCTAACGCGCTCAACGAACTGATAGCCGGTATTGTGCGGTTCAAAATCGCGCAACAGCAATAGCGAGACTACAAATGTGAGCAGCGAAGTTACCATCGCGATGCAACGCGATGATTTGACCGTCTGCTCCTCCGTGCCGCGCACGAACAGCAAGAGCAGCAGCGCGCCCAGCGACGGCAGGAAGGTGATGGCGGAAAGGATTGGCCAGGTCATGGTTTTGCCTTGATTATCATGAAAGTTTGCTCATCGTAACTAGCACCTTAGAAGAAACGGTATCGTGAGTGCTACGAGTAGGCATAACGTTGTGACAAGTGATAAAGAAATAGATGCGACTAACCATGCGCCACTTATGAGTCTTGAAACACCCTTGTTTTCACGAAAATCGCGCACAGCCTGCACGGCCAAAAAACCAACCCCAATACCAAGCAAGCCAGAAACGATCTGGATGGTTTCAGAAGCGCTCAGCGTCTGATAAAAAAGACCGGTCTGGTGTGAACCACACATTTGCCTACCCCTTAAACCAATACCAGGTGATGAGGGCGGCCACGCCGGTCACCATGGCAAATGCGTAGTGGTAGAGATAGCCGGACTGCAGCGCAGCGGCGCGCACCGATATTTTCTGCGCGACAAAGGCGATGCCGTTGGGGCCGAAGCGGTCGATAAAGCGCTCGTCGCCGCTCTGCCACAGGAAGCGCCCAATGACGCTCGCCGGGCGGACGAACAGGAAGGCATAGAGCTCATCAAAATAATATTTGTTGAAGAGCAGCCGATAGAGCCCACCTGTCGCCGCTGCGACCTTTGCAGGCAAGCCCGGCGACCAGAGATAGAACACATAAGAGAGCAGAATGCCGCTCAAGGCCGCGACGAGCGGCAGCAGCTTCACCCACTCATCGACATGATGAGAATGGGCAACCGCGTCATTCTCCGGCAGCACCAGCAGCGCCGCGCGCCAAAATTCTGCCCGCCCCTCGCCGACAAACCAGTCAAAGCCGCCATAACCAGCGATGAACGACCCCAGCGCCAGCGGCACGAGCGGCAGCAGCATCACGGCGGGCGATTCATGCACATGCTCCTGCGTGTGATGATCGGCGCGACTCTGGCCGTGGAAGGTCAGCAACAGCAACCGCCAGGAATAGAACGCGGTGAGGAACGCCGTGACGATACCGAACCAGTAAGCCATATGGCCAAAAGCGCCGTGGCTCGCCCAGGCGGATTCCAGAATCGCATCCTTGGAATAGAAGCCCGCCATGCCGAAAACACCGTCAATCCCGATACCGGCCAGCGCCAGCGAACCCACCCACATCAACCCATAGGTGATGGGGATTTTGCGCCAGATACCGCCCATCTTGCGCATATCTTGCTCGCCGGACATGGCGTGGATGACCGAACCGGCGCAAAGGAACAGCAGCGCCTTGAAGAAGGCGTGGGTCATCAGGTGGAAAATCGCGGCGGAATAGGCCGAGACGCCGAGCGCGAAGAACATATACCCGAGCTGGCTCATGGTGGAATAGGCGATGACGCGCTTGATATCGAACTGCGTCAGCCCGATGGTGGCGGCGACCAGCGCTGTGAGCGCGCCCATGAAGCAGACGACTTCGCGCGCCAGCGGCGCATATTCAAACAGCGGCGAGAGGCGCGCCACCATGAAGACCCCGGCGGTGACCATCGTTGCGGCATGGATGAGCGCGGAGACGGGCGTTGGCCCCTCCATCGCATCCGGCAGCCAGGTATGGAGCCCCAGCTGCGCAGACTTGCCCATCGCGCCGACAAACAGCAGCAGGCAGGCGGCATCGACGACATTGAAGCTGTGGCCAAGGAAGCTGGCCATTTGTCCCTGCCCGGCAATACCCGCGGCTTGCTGGAAAATACCGTCAAACTGCACGGTGCTGAACAGCACAAAGCACAGCATGATGCCGAGCGCAAAGCCGAAGTCACCGACACGGTTGACGATGAAGGCCTTGATAGCGGCCTTGTTGGCGCTGTCCTTCTCATACCAGAAATTGATGAGCAGATAAGACGCGACGCCCACTCCTTCCCAACCGAAGAACATTTGCAGCAGATTATCCGCCGTCACCAGCATCAACATGCAGAAGGTGAAAAGGCTGAGATAGGCCATGAAGCGCGGGATGCTCTTATCGTGGCTCATATAGCCAATCGAATAGACATGCACCATGCTTGAAACGCCGTTGACGACGACGAGCATCACGGCGGTCAGCGTATCGATCTTCAGCGCCCAGTTGACCTTGAAGGCGCCGGAGTTGATCCACTCGAACAATATCGTGGTGCGCGCGTGGCCTTCCAGCGCGACATCTTTGAAAATCCAGACGGAATAGATGGCAGCAATCAGCACGAAGGCGGTGGTGATGAGCGAAGACGTGCGATCGCCCAGGCTGCGTCCGAAGAGGCCAACCGTAATCGCGCCTGCCAAGGGCAGGAAGACGGCGACAAAATCGCTGCATTCAGCGGTGAACATGCATTAACCCTTCATCTGATGCACATCCTCAACCGCGATGGTGCCGCGGTTGCGGAAATAGACCACGAGAATTGCGAGACCAATCGCCGCTTCGGCAGCCGCGACGGTGAGCACAAACATGGTGAAGACTTGGCCGGTGATGTTGCCGACATAGCTGGAGAAAGCCACGAAGTTGATGTTCACGGCGAGCAGGATAAGCTCGATGCACATAAGCAGCACAATCACGTTCTTACGGTTTACGAACAGGCCGAAGATACTGATGGTGAAAAGTATCGACGCGAGAACGACATAGTGGGTAATGCCAATGGGTGCTAACATGCTCATTCAATCCCGCTCCCCGAAGAAATCTTGACGACCCGCACCGTTTCGGCGCGTGTGCGGCTAAGCTGCCTGCCGGTATTCTGACGGCGTGCATCTGGCTTGTGGCGTAACGTCAACACAATCGCACCGATCATGGCAACGAGCAGGATGAGCCCCGCAACCTGGAACGGATAGAGATAATCGGTATAGAGCACGCTGCCGATGGCCTTGGTGCTATCGGCCGATTGCGCATGCAACGTGCCTGCTCCCAAATTTTGGGTGATTTCAAAGAACACCAACTCGGCAAGAAAAATCAGCGATACGGCTATCCCAATTGGCATATAGCGCCCGAAATCGCTTTTCAGGGTCTTAAAATCGATATCCAGCATCATGACGACGAAGAGGAAGAGCACGGCTACAGCGCCGACATATACAATAACCAGCACCATCGCGATAAATTCCGCGCCAAGCAGCACGAAGAGACCCGCCGTATTGAAGAAGGCAAGGATGAGGAACAGCACGGCATGCACCGGATTGCGCGCCACAACAACCATCAGCGCGCTGACTGTGAGCACGCCGGAGAAAAGATAGAAGAGCAGGGTTTGCAGCATGATGGCCTATATCAGCGGTAAGGCGCTTCAGCAGCCAGGTTGGCTGCGATGGCGGCCTCCCAACGGTCGCCGTTCGCCAGCAGCTTTTCCTTGTTGTAGAGCAATTCTTCGTGCGTCTCGGTGGCATACTCGAAATTCGGCCCTTCGACAATGGCATCGACCGGGCACGCTTCCTGGCAGAGGCCACAGAAGATGCACTTGGTCATATCAATGTCATATCGGGTGGTGCGGCGGCTACCATCATCGCCGCGCGGCGCGGCTTCGATGGTGATGGCCTGTGCCGGACAAGCCGCTTCGCACAGCTTACAGGCGATGCAGCGCTCTTCGCCGTTCGGGTAACGACGCAGGGCATGTTCCCCACGAAAGCGCGAACTCAACGGCCCCTTTTCATAAGGGTAATTGATGGTCACGCGCCGCTTGAACATATAGCTGAAGGTCAGCGCCAAGCCTTGCACGATTTCATATAGGAAGAGCGTTTTGGTGCCCTGCAGGATGCTCATGGTTCAGCCTTTCGGATAGGTGCCGGTTTGCAGCAGATAGGCGGCGACCACCACGATCCATAATACGGAGAGCGGCAGGAAGCATTTCCAGCCGATCCGCATGAGTTGGTCATAGCGGTAACGCGGCAAAGCAGCGCGCACCCAGAGGAAGAGAAAAAGGACAAAGCAAATCTTCAGCGCAAACCAAATGAAATTGAAATTGCCTAAATCAAGGAAGGCGAATGGCGGCAGCCACCCGCCGAGGAAGAGGATGGAGGTCGTCGCGCTCAGCAAAATCATGTTGGCATATTCGCCCAGGAAGAAGAGCGCGAAGCTCATGGAGGAATATTCGGTGTTGAAACCCCCGACAAGTTCGGATTCACCCTCCGGTAAGTCGAACGGGTGCCGGTTGGTTTCCGCCAGTGCCGAGATAAAGAAGATGACAGCCATCGGAATGAGGATGGGTTTGAAAGCGAACCAGGAAAAGAATGAATCTCCTTGCTGCGCCAATACGATTTTACTCAAATTTAGCGAGCCGACGCAGAGTAGCACCGTGATGATGACGAGACCTATGGAAACTTCGTAAGAGACCATCTGCGCGGCAGAGCGCAACCCGCCGAGGAAGGAATATTTGGAGTTGGAGGCCCAGCCCGCAATTATGATGCCGTAAACCCCCAGGCCGGAAATCGCCAGCAGATAGAGGATGCCGACATTGATATTGGCGAGCACCAGCCCGGCATTAAAGGGAATAACCGCCCAGGAGGCCAGCGCGAGGAAAAAGGTCAGCAACGGCGCGCCGATGAAGAGCACTGGGTTCGCGCCGGTGGGAATTATCGTCTCCTTGCCCAGCAACTTGATGCCATCGGCAATCGGCTGCAGCAGCCCAAACGGGCCGACGACATTCGGCCCATGCCGCAGTTGCATCGCCGCCAGCACTTTGCGTTCGGCGTAGGTAAGATAGGCCACGCCCAGCAGCACAACCCCGACAATAACGACAATGCAAATCAGCGTCGTCAGCAGCATTGGCAGACCGTGCCAAAATTGAACGATTGCGTCGATCATGATGTCACTCCGCCGCCGCGTGCATTTGCTGCGGCAACAACTCAGCCACGCATTGCGCCATCGTTGGCGAAGCGCGGCAAATCGCGTTGGTGAGATAAAAATTTTCGACCGGCAGTTCGAAGGCATCGGCGCTCACCGGCCCTTCAGACCCGAACGGTGTCCAGGCCGAGGATTCAACCACGCCAAGCTTGTGCCACGACACGCCGACATCACCGACCATCTTGGCCTGCAGTTGCGCTTGCGTGTCATAGGCCAGATTAACCCCCAGCACCGCCGCGAGCGCGCGAATAATTTTCCAGTCCTCACGCGCTTCACCGGGCGGAAATGCCGCCTGTCGTGCCAGCTGCGGTCGCCCTTCAGTATTCACATAGAGCGCGGTCTTTTCGGTATAGGTCGCACCGGGGAGAATGACATCGGCGCGGTGCGCGCCACGGTCACCATGATGCCCCTGATAAACTACGAAGCAGTTGCCCAACTTGCCGGTGTCGATTTCATCCGCGCCTAGCAGATAGAGCGCGGCAATCTCGCCCTTGGCAGCCGCCGACAAGATTTGCCGTGTATTGCGCCCCTTGGCTTGAGGCAGGAATCCCATATCGAGACCGCCGACGCGCGACGCGGCATTTTGCAAGACGTTGTAACCGTTCCAGTCTGACCGGACCATGTTGTATTTCTCAGCGACCAGACGCGTCATGCGCTGCAGCGCCGCACCATCGGGCCGAGTCAGCAAGCCCGCACCAACGATGATGAGCGGGTTTTTGGCTTTCGTGAGCGTCTCGGCAAAAGCCCCCTGCCCGCTGAGCAAATCCGCCAAGGCATCGGCACCAATACCGAGATGACGGTGCGGATAGGTAAGGTCAACCTCTTGGCCAATCAGGCCAATACGCAACCCACCCTGCAGCCAGCGCTTGCGGATGCGGGCGTTGACCAACGTGCCTTCATGGCGCGGATTGGTGCCGACCAGCAGAATAACATCGGCCTGCTCAATCCCGGAGATGCCACTATTCATGACGTAGGCGCAGCGCTGCGATACATCGTAGGTCGCGCCATCCTGGCGGCAATCGAGGTTCGGCGAACCG